>CAZEQD010000125.1:0-3280 GCA_964514305.1 uncultured Eubacteriales bacterium | reverse complement strand
GTTTGACATAGGAAAAAGATTAAGAATAAAATTAGAGAAAAATTATGGGAGGATTTGAAAAAATGGCTTACAACCCTGATATCAAAAAAAACAATAATTTTAATGGCCTTTCCAGAAGAGATTTCGTTAGATATTTAATTGGAGGTTCAGCTTTCTCTGTTGCTTCTCTTAATAAGCTGAATGCTGCTGTTTACCAGAGCATCTTATCTCTAAATCAAAAATACATAAAAGATGAGGCCCCCGATGGTCTTTATTGGCAGGCTATCAGAAAGCATTTTCTATTCAAGGACGGATTGATTATGATGAATAACGGTACTCTGGGCCCTATGCCCAAGCCTGTTTTTAACACCTTGATTAAGTGCTTCAAACTCCAGGTGACCAATCCTTATAAATGCTACAGTTTCATTCCCAGAAAAAAAGAAGAAATACGCTACAAGCTGGCTGAATTTATTGGGGCCACTCCAGAGGAAGTGGTTATTACCAGAAACACAACTGAAGGCATGAATTTTGTGGCCAACGGACTTGATTTAAAAGAAGGCGATGAAGTCCTTCTTTCCACCCTGGAGCATCCTGGAGGCATCCAAACATGGAAGCTTAAAGAGAGAAGATTCGGCATCAAAATTAAAGAAGTTCCTTTTGGCTTGCCTCCAAAAAGTGTCAAAGAAATTGTGGATGCCTTTGAGAAGGCCATTACGCCTCGAACCAAAATTATCAGCATAAGTCATACTATCTACATTACGGGCCTTATAACTCCTCTTAAAGAGTTAAGCCAGATGGCTCATGCCAAGGGAGTTTTAGTCTTGGCCGACAGCGCCCATGGTCTGGGCATGCTTAATTTAAACATGAAAGAATTGGGGATTGATTTTTGGGCCTCAAGTCCCTATAAGTGGCTGGGTGCTCCCACGGGAGTGGGCGTTCTATATATCCGCCGAGAAGTCCAGGATAAACTCTGGCCGACTATTGTTACTGGCGGTTGGGATAGATATAAAGATTCGAGAAAGTTCGAGACTTTAGGTCAGAGGGCAGACGCTTTGATAATTGCCTTGGGAGAAGCCCTTGATTTTCAGAAGGCTATTGGTAAAGAAAGAATAGAAAGGAGAATTAAAGCTCTGGCAGGCTATTTGAAAAAGGAATTGAAGAAAATCCCAGGGGTAAAGCTTCATACTCCTGAAGATCCATATCTGAGCGGCGGGCTGACTGCTTTTTCGGTGGAGAGGATCGACCCTGAGAGAATTGTTAACTACATTCGAGAAAAATACAATATTGTAGTTAGGACAATTGGGAGCAAAGATAAGGGAACTTATGGAGTAAGAGTTTCTACACCTTTATACGTATCTTTTAAAGAAGTGGATCTTTTATTAGAAGGACTCCGCCATTTGGTTGCCCATAAAGTCTGAGGAAATTTATTTTTTTATCCGCTCCTTTAGTTTCTGCTGACAATGGTGGCAGAAGGATGCACTTTTCTTATCGGTATCCAGCAGGCTGTTGGAAAAATGCATAACACACTTTGGATCAGGACAATGGCCAAGTCCAAAGGTATGGCCAAGCTCATGGACAGCCTCTTTAATTGCTCTTTCCAAAAAGAGCTCTCTATTTTCCTTTAGCCCATAAAAGCTCTGGCGAAGACGTGAGAGGGAAATGACGGCTAACTGACCACCAAGCTCAGCTTCGCCGAAAACAAAATTTAGCTCAGGAACATAGAGGTCAACATCTACTACCGCCAGGACTTTCTCCTCTTTTTTCAGCTTAAGAGTTGATTTCATTTTTTTTAATATCAAAGAAGAATAGTGCTGGTTTCGGGAAAGATTGAAAGCTTCTTCTGGGATTTTTCTTCTTTCCAGCATTTCCACCGGGAAGTCAAAGGTTTTTTCCAAACGTTGGACTAGGAAAGCAAGGACATCTTCCTCAACTTTTCCCAGAGGCAGGAGATAAATCTTATTTTTCATTAGGGGGGAGGGCCTGCTAAATAGATTCATCTTGGCACTATTATATATAAAAATTAGCAGATACAAGCATAGTATATAAAATATATGTTTTTTTAAAATTTTTCTTTTTCCCATTATTAGCACTTATAATAGGCTAAAATTCTTTCTCTATTTTCGTTTTCTTTATTGCCTTTATAAAAGATTTCGATTAATTCAATTTTATCTTCTTTTTCAAAATATGCATATATTACTCTTATGCCTGGTTGGTGACCTGTTCCTTTTAGGGAACGACAAGCAAATTTTTTTGCTTTATATATTTTTGGGCTTTCAATCCTTAATCCTGAAATCTGAAAAATACCTTTATTATCTATTTTCTTTTTATGATAGAGATTTAACTGTGTCTTTATAAATATAGTTAGGTCATTCTCAATAGTGGAAAATCTTTTACTAAGTTTTTTTATATCTTTCTGGAACTCTGGAAGGCGAGATATTTTATTGAATATCTTCTTCATATTCTCTTACTGAATAAAGGGGAGTTCTGTAAAAGACTGACTCGTATTCAATTATTTCACCGTCATCTGTTGTCAGCCAAGGGACATCGTTATGAGAATATTCACTTATTTGGGCAGCTGTCATATCCGAGAGTCTTTTCAAGACATCGTCGACGACCTCTATTTCATGAGCCTTCAATTTTGAAAGATCAGCCTTTCGTAAGGCAACGTATTTAGTTTGGGGGTATTGGAAGTATTTACTTTCAATTTTAATTATTTCTTTATTCTCCATTCTCTTAATTATTTTTTTAAATTCAATAGGAGTTGGGCCGTAACGATTTTTAATATATGTTGCACCTATTAATTGCTCTTCGTACTTCTCATAGAAATCGAAATCTATGAAATATAAGATTTTATAAAGTACTGTTTCACCTACATTTGGCTTAGAGCCAATTTTATTAAGAATGTAAATGAGTATTTCTTTAAATTTTTCTAAATTATTTTTAGGGACGTTAATTCTCATCTGAAATTTTGGTTTTTTATATTTCTTTTTTCCTTCTGTTAAAATTACTTTTGGCGGCTTTTCTAAATTTAATAAACTGTCTACAGATACTCCGAATATCTCTGATAATTTGATTAATTCATCAGCATAAACTTTTCTTTCCCCATTTTCTATTTGGGAAATTGTAGGCCGAGAAATTCCCATCAACTCTGCGAGTCTTTGTTGACTTACTCCAAGATGTTTTCTTAACTTTTTTATTCTCAAGCCAAAATCACTCATTACAGCCTCCAAAAAGAAGTTTAATTATTTATGCAAAATATTATTTTTTTATTAATATAATTAATGTTAGATAATATGTCAAG
>CAZEQD010000124.1:0-3330 GCA_964514305.1 uncultured Eubacteriales bacterium | reverse complement strand
GGGTAAAAAATGCCGATGAATATAAAAAAGATTCTTCTTGAAAAGTTTTTTCAGCAATGTCAGGATAACCTCCTGATATTGCTGAAGAAAAATAAGCATCGGCATTTTTTATGAATAGTCCAGGTTATTTATTCTTAATATACATTATATGTATTTTGTTTCTACTATTTTAAAGAATTCTCGCTCAGATTGAAAGAAAGAAAAGATGCTTGTAGAAAGAAATCAATGAACCGTCTTAGAACTGATTTTTGCCCCTAAAAAAGAGGCTTTAAGGCGAAAATTCTGTCGATATTTTACTTTAATTTATTTAATAATAATAAGTTAACTAGGTCTGACCCCCAATTGAGAGGAGAGAAGAGACAATTGAGAGAATTGAGACTTTCACTTCCTCACAATAAAATAATCGGCTTTTTTCTTCTTTTCTGCCTGGATCAGCTTCGCTTTTAAGGCTTTGGCTTCATCCAGCGATTTAAAACTTCCCAGCCTTACCCGATAAACTGGATTTTTATCAGTAGGGAAAGGGGCCAGCACCAGCGGTGAATAGCCTTTTTTTCTGAATTTCTCAGCCAGGGTATTAGCTGCTTTTTTATCTTTAAAGGCTCCCACCTGAATGAAATAAATAGCGCCTGTGGCCGGTTTTAATTGGCTGGTAGCTGGCTTTTTGGCCGCTGTTTGCGCTTTTTTCTCTTTAGATTTCTGATGTGAAGCCAGCTCCTGACCGATTGCTCCCCTTGGCTCTTCCTTAAGGGGAGTCACTGGCTTTTGGCTAACTTTTTCTACACCTTGTCCTCCTCCTACTCCAGCCGCAAATTCACTGCTCCCCATTATCTGGGCCTGCTTTTTTCCAACAGAAACTCCCAGCAGAAAAATGACCACTCCCAGAATTAAGATCCCGATAAAAATAAAAACCAAAAGGGAACTGGAAAGCTGTATCTCTCGGTAATCTTTATCTCTCATTGTCCATTAAATCCTCATTCTCAGCTTTGACTTTAATTTCGCTCCAGCCGCTTGCCTTAATTTTTAGCCTTCTTTTTTTCCTGAGTTTGGTTGGGCTTGCTACTACTGCTGCTGCCACTGGCTCCGCTACTGGGTATTTTGTGGGCAAAGGCTGAAAGAAGTTCAAGAGGCAGGGGGAAAACGATGGTCGAATTCTTCTCGGTGGAAATTTCAGTCAGAGTTCCCAAAAACCGAAGCTGCAGCGCCTGAGGGTTAGTAGAAATAATATCTGCGGCCTTCAACAGCTTATCAGCCGCCTGGAATTCTCCTTCAGCATGGATAATTTTGGCTCTTTTTTCTCTTTCAGCCTCAGCCTGCTTGGCAATGGCTCTGACCATGTTTTCAGGAAGATCGACATGTTTCATTTCTACTAACTGGACTTTGACACCCCAGGGATCTGTATGTTTGTCTATTATTTCCTGAAGCTGGCTGTTTAATTTTTCCCGCTCAGAGAGAAGTTCATCCAACTCTACCTCACCCAGGACGCTCCGCAGGGTAGTCTGAGCTAACTGAGAAGTGGCATAAAGATAATCCTGAACTTCAAGGACAGCTTTCTGGGGATCCATGACCCTGAAGTAAACCACGGCATTGACTTTGACCGTGACATTATCTCTGGTGATAACATCTTGAGGCGGGATATCCATGACCACAATGCGCAGGCTGACCCTGACCATGCGGTCAATCGGTGGAAAAACAAGGATAATACCCGGGCCTTTGGGTTTGGATAGAACGCGCCCTAAACGGAATATAACTCCTCTTTCATACTCTCTCAAAATTTTGATAGCATTCAAAAGATAGAGAACTACCAGGGCGGCAATGATTATCGGAAAAGTTAACATTTTTACCTCCTCCTTTGGAGTAAATTGTCTATTTATTTGAACTCAATATATTAAAAGCTGGCTAAAAATTCAAGCGGTTTTTGCTCAGAGTTCTAAGCTTCTAAACTCGCCTGACCTTAATTTTCAGGCTTTTCATGACTTCGACTACTTTTACTTTCGTTCCTTTGGGAATTAAAGGTTCGTCAACAGCCTCTGCCTGCCATATTTCACCGTGAACAAAGACCTTGCCCTCAGGTGAAAGGTCAGTCTGAACCACGCCTTCCTCGCCGATCAGGCCTTCCTTGCCGGTAGCTGCTCTTTTAATGTGAGCTTTAATGGCTAAGGTGATGAGGAAGATGAAAATGAGCGAAATGCCCACAGCCACTGGAATGATGATATTTAGACTGGGCTTAAGCTCGGGGACAGGGGTATTGATAAGCATGATAGAGCCAATAACCATAGCTATGATGCCTCCTACGGATAATATGCCGTAACTCTGGACCTTAATTTCAAGGATGAAAAGTCCGATGGCCAGCAGGATCAAAATCAAACCTACATAGTTGATAGGCAGGATCTGGAAGGAAAAAATAGCCAGCAGCAGGCAAATTGCTCCTAGAACGCCAGGCAGAATAGCTCCTGGATTGGAAAATTCAAAGTAAAGCCCCAGAAGACCAAGCATGAGTAGAATATAAGCCAGGTTGGGGTTAGAGATAGTAATCAGGAATTTCTGCCGGGCTGACATCGGAATTTCCACAATAGGTTCACCTTTAAGTTTTAGGGTAATTTCCTTACCGTCGAAGCGTTTTATGGTGCGGCCGTCGAAATGGTCAATAATTTCCTGATCGCTGCGGGCGATAAAGTCGACGAGGTGGCCTTCATAGGCTTCTTTTTCAGTATAAGAGAGACTTTTTCTGACTGCATCCTCAGCCAATTTGGTATTTCGCCCTCTTTTTTCAGCCAGGGTCTTGATATAAGAAGCGGCGTCATGGGTGACCTTTTCGGCCATGGTTTTATCCATCTGCTGGCCAGTGATGGAGATACCAACCGGATGAGCAGCGCCGGTATTAGTGGCTGGAGCCATGATAAAAAGATCGCAGGCAATGGAGATAAAAAAACCGGCTGAGGCGGCCCGAGCGCCACTGGGACTGACATAGGCGGCCACCGGCACCTTGGAGCTCAAGATGCGCTCGATAATTTCTCGCATCGAAGTATCCAGGCCGCCGGGAGTATTAAGAGTCATGATAATCAGGCTGGCCTTATCTCGTTCGGCTTTATTGATTGTATTGCGGATGTATTCAGAAGTAACCGGATGGATGGCCGCATTGACCGTTATTTTATAGATAGAGGACAATCCCAAGGAGGGAAGGATAAAAATAAGCAGCAAGGCCAGAATATTTCTTTTCACTATTTTACTCTTAATCAATTATAAGATAGATAAGGTATAAACACAAGTCAATAATTTTAGCCCTCAGATATATCGGCTCTATAACGAAAAGTGGGATAATAGATGGGGTCA
>CAZEQD010000123.1:0-3330 GCA_964514305.1 uncultured Eubacteriales bacterium | reverse complement strand
AATCTTAGCACTTTTTCTCCAGGAAAAATTGCTATGAAAATAGCTGACTTGTATTTAGCTGATCAATTCAGAGAACCTCCCATCTCAAAACGGAGGGAACGTCCACCTCGACCTAAATTAAAGCCCATCTCCGTATCGCCAGATAAATTAAAAGAATATGTAGGAAAATACTACAGCCAAGAACTGAATATCATTTATACTTTTATGCTTAAAAATAATAATCTCACCCTCAAACTTCGGGAAATAGCCACTCCGCTTATTCCCTACTCTGCTGACACCTTTGGCTGGGAAGATTATTATGAAGGAGCAAGACGTAAGCTCCACTTTACACGGGACGAAGAACAGAAAATTAGCGGTTTTGTCCTTCAGGAGGGTGAAGTTAAGAACATAAAATTTCAAAAGTTAAAGGAGCAAAGCCCTGTTTTAATCCTTGAAGCCTGTCAAAAACAATGATTATAAGCAGATGTCATCGAAAACCAATAAAAGATTGTCAAAATTTTATAATTAATTTAGATTCAATTAATTAAGGAGGGTCCATTGAAAAAAAGAGTATTATCTTCTTTTCTTTTCCTTTTACTATTTTGGCCTTTAATTCTTTTTCCCCAGACATCACCTGAAGAATTTTTGGGTTTCAAGGTAGGAACTGACCGCAAATTAGCTGACTACAACCAAATTCAGGCATATTTTCAACAACTTGATAAGGAATCAGTCAAAATAAAAGTACTAACCATCGGTCGGTCCACTCTGGGCAAGCCAATCATTATGGCTGTCATAACTTCTGAAGAAAATATGGCTAATCTAGACCACTACCGGGCTATTGTCAAAAAACTAAGAGAGGTTAAAAGCATTTCTCCAGAGGAGGCTAGAAAGCTAGCTCAGGAGGGTAAAGTAATTCTACTCATAACCTGCAATCTCCATTCTGACGAAATAGCTTCCTCTCAGATGGCTATGGAGCTGGCTTATAAATTGGTAACTGGTGAAACTCCATTTAAGGCTGATAAGGTGCTTAACGATGTTATTGTTCTCCTCATCCCAACCAGCAATCCAGACGGCCTACAAATGGTAACTGACTGGTACCGAAAATATTTAGGGACTAAATATGAAGGAGGAAGAATGCCCTGGCTCTACCATCACTATGCTGGCCATGATGACAATAGAGACTGGTTCATGCTCAATCTGGCTGAAACAAGGGCAGTAACTAAGATTTTATACCACGATTGGATTCCTCAAATCCATATTGATGAACATCAGGCTGGCGAAACAGATGCAAGGCTCTTCCTGCCTCCATTTGCTGATCCTCCCAACCCCAATGTTCACCCTCTTGTCTGGCGAGGTGTTGACTTATGTGGAATGAAGATGGCCTATGATCTTCAGAAAAATGATTTTAAAGGAGTGGTCTATGGTAGAGAATATATTGGCTGGTGGGATGGTGCCTGCGATAATACTGGCTGGCTCCACAACGCCATTACCATCCTCAGCGAAACAGCTTCAGCTAACATAGCCAGCCCCATCTATATAGACCCCACAGAACTAACCAAATCAAATATTGAAAAGCGCATGCAACTGCCTGACCCCTGGCCTGGAGGATGGTGGAGGCTGAGAGATATAGTCGATTACGAGCTTTGCTTCACTTTTAGTCTAATAAATACAGGTTATACCTATAAAGAAGACTTTCTCTACAATTTCTACAAAATGTGCAGGGATTCTATCGAAAAACATGAACCATCTCAACCTTACGCTTTTGTTATCCCTAAATCTCAACACGATTATTTTACTGCCTTAAAAATGCTGGATATTCTAATGGCTGGAGGAGTAGAAATCCATCAGGCTCAACAAGATTTTGAGGCTGAGGGTAAAATCTATCCTGCTGGCTCGTTTGTAATCTTAATGTCCCAACCATATAGAGCTTACGCTCAAGCCCTGCTGGAAAAGCAAAAATATCCTGATATTCGGCCTTATCCTGATATGCCGCCTATTCCTCCTTATGACTCGGCCGCCTGGACTCTGCCCCTGCAGATGGGCGTTAGCTGTGATCAAGTCCAAAAAGCTTTTAAAGCCAAACTAAAAAAACTGGAAAAAATAACCTATCCGGCCCCAACTTCGCTACCTCAAAAAGCGCCCTTTCTTGTCCTCGATTCCAGGTTAAATAACTCCTATGCTATTGCTTTTCAACTTTTAAGTAAGGGAATAGAAATTTACCGTTCTCAAGAAGCACTCCCCAAAAACGGCTTAAAGGCAGCAGCTGGAAGCTTCATCATTAAAAACTCCGCCCGCATCCAAAAAGCTCTTCCAAAACTTTTAGAAAAGTGGCCGGTCAAAGTTTTTGGTATCGAAAACATCGAAAAAACAGCCAAATCTCCCTTAAAAAGACACCGCCTTGGCCTTTATCAGTCATGGCAGTCTAACATGGATGAAGGCTGGACTCGCTATGTCCTAGACGATATGAAAATTCCTTTTATCACTCTTCATAATAAAGATTTCCAGCCAGCAAAAAAGGCCAAAGTCAATCTAAATTCTAAGCTTGACGTCATAGTCTTTGCCGATGAGAGCCCAGAAATAATTAAAACTGGAAAACCAAAACCAGACTCCCCTTACGCTCGTTACTTTTCAGAGCTTCCTCCTGAATATAGAGGGGGAATAGGCTCTCAAGGAGTTGAAGCCCTCAAGAATTTTGTAGCTCAAGGAGGTGTCCTGGTAACTCTCAATCGGGCTTGCGACTTAGTTTTTAAAGAATTTAAGACGCCTGTTTCTAATGCCCTAGAAAGAGTTAACCGAAATAAATTTTTCTGTCCTGGTTCTCTTTTAAAGATTGAAGTAGACAATCAATCTCCGATTGGCTATGGCATGCCTGAAGAAGCTGCAGCCATGTTCTCTCACTCTCTTGCCTTAAGAACCAGGATTCCATCTGGAGATTGGGATAGAAAAGTGGTGGCCAGCTACGCTAAAGAAAATGTTCTGCTCAGTGGCTGGCTTCTGGGGGAAGATGTGATTGCCCGCAAGGCCGCTGTTGTCGACCTTAAATACAAAAAAGGACATATTATTCTAATAGGCTTCCGCTGTCAGAACCGGGCTCAGTCTCATGGCACATATAAATTTCTGTTGAATGCCCTTCTCTATCCAGAAATAGAGTAAAAAAGTACCAACCGTATTCAGGAGTATAATAAGACGGAAGGATGGCAGCGCTACGGGGATTCGAACCCCGGTTTGATGGCTGAGAACCACCTGTCCTAGTCCCCTAGACGATAGCGCCATCTAAATATCGTGCCCAAAATTACCAGATATCTCCCTATCTTGTCAAGATATCCATCAAATAGCAATCATATTATTTTC
>CAZEQD010000122.1:0-3395 GCA_964514305.1 uncultured Eubacteriales bacterium | reverse complement strand
GCCGAGGTTCACGACTGCTTCACCATTTCTGAAATAATGGCTTATGAAGATTTGGCTTTTGCTTCTCCAGGAGAAGGGAAGGAGCTTGTCAAAAGCAGAGAGACTTACAAAGAAGGTAGTATTCCAGTCAATGTGGACGGCGGCCTTCTTTCTAAAGGCCATCCCATCGGAGCCACTGGAGGCTCTCAGATTAGAACTATTGTCCTTCAGTTACGGGGAGAAGCAGGTCAGATGCAGGTCAAAGAGCCAGAAATTGGGCTTGTCCACAATATCGGTGGTGTTGGTCTTTATGGGGCAGTAACCATTCTAGGGAGGTAGAAAAATGAGCAAGCTAAGAGAAATAGATGACCGTTTTAAAAAATTTGGTACTGTGGGCTTCACTTCAGTGACCAAGGTCAATGGCTTAATAGATTATCTGGAAAAAGGGAAGGTTATGGATACTTACTGTCAAGGCTGCGGGCTCAAGTTTTTCCCTCCCTGTCAAGAGGCTTATAGTTTTACGCAGTAAATCGGCGTATTGTTTTACGCACCTGGGACAAAAAAATAGACTCCTCATTTCTTTTCTTTAACCTTGACTTTTTCTTTTGTTGACTCCCATAGCAGGCTATCAAAGTCTTTCAACCTATAGCTCTGGCCATCAATATTGAAGATATGAGCTCTATGGAATGGTTTGAAGTTTCAGACAAGGGGAAGCTGCTTACTTACAGCAAGCTGAAATACGCCCCTGTCGGTTTTGATGCTGATTTGCCCTATTTCATCGCCGTGGTGGATTATGGTGAGTACAAGGTTTTCGGCCGGATTGCCGCTGATGTGCCGGAAGAAGAGCTTAAGATTGGCCTGGAGACGAAGATCATAGCTAATAAACTTGCCAGTGGCCATCTGAATTATGTCTTTGTCAAGGCTTAGAAAGACTGGAGTTCCCCCAAAAGAAGTTTTTTTACTTCAAATAACCCAATGCTCTAAGACGCTGTCTTGTTTTTTTATCAAGAATATATTTTCCTCTAATGGCTAAATCATGCTTGCCCATATATTCACTGTGCAGTTTGAGTAATTTCTGTCTGTAGTAACCTGATAAAACAGGTTTTTTAAAGTATATATTATCCTTTTCTTGGGGATCATTGACTAGATCAAACAATAGCTCCTCAGTTTTGGTTGTGATTATTTTATAGCGCTTGTCAACAAGACCAAAAGCTCTTGTCTCATCTTCGACAAAAGGCTGGCTCAGGGAGAACAGAGCAAAATTGTTTATTTCCTGCTTTTTTCCAAAGAGAAGAGGAATGAGACTTTTTCCTTGGAGGGGTTGTTTTCTGTTTTCTGGACTATAGATATCTAAAAAGGTTGGCATAAGATCTATAATCTGAACAAGAGCATCAATTTTTTTTGGACCTAAATTAAATTTACTTGGAAAATGGATAATTAAGGGAATATGCACTTCTTCTTCGTAAAGAGTCTTGCTGTGTCCTATTGAGCCGTGTTCAAAAAAGCCTTCCCCATGATCTGCAGTAATAACCAGGATTGTATTATCATAAATCCCTATATTTTTGAGCCCTTCAAGAAATTTTCCTAAATAAAAATCGGCGTAGTTTAGGTTCTCATCATAGGCAGCCTTTAAATAATCCAAATCTGTTTTAGTTAATTTTTGTTTGTCTAAATTGCCCGGTTTCAGGTGCTTTTTTTCTTTCAACTGACTGTTATAAACTTGGCCGAATTTATCCCGGAAAGGTTTGGGCGGATTGTATGGTTCATGCGGCTGGAGAAAATGAAGATACATAAAGAATTGTTGATCCTGGTGCTTTTTGAGCCAGCCCAATCCAGGTTCCAGAAAATCTTCCGCCCAGACAACCCGTTTCCTGCGTTTACTTTTCAGATTTTCTTCTTTTTCTTCAAATAGTTCATAAGTTGTTTTAAAGCCTTGCAATAGATTAAAAACATTAGAGGCTGGAGCTGAAGCAGTAATAGCACAGGTGGCGAAACCTTTTTTTTGGAGAATCTCTGCTAGACATAAAGCTTTGTCGGATAATTTTCTTTCCATGCTCCAGACCTGATGACTTATAGGGTATATTGAAGTAAATAATGAAGTTATGGAAGGTATTGTCCATGAAGCATGAGCATATGCCCTGGTGAAAATAAAACCTTCCTCAGCCAAACGGTCGATAAATGGAGTTGTCTGCCGTTCATACCCATAACAGCTCATGTGGCGATAATTGACAGCGTCTAAAACAGCAATTATAAGATTTGTTTTACTTAAGCTTTTCTTTTTATTGTGGAACCAGGTGAAATCATTTTCTTGAGAATCCAACTTCTTGCTTCCTTTAATCTCAGCCCTCGTTAATTGAACATAAAAAGGGGCAATTTCAGATTCATCAAGGTTAGCCGGAAGATCAAACCTGAATTTGAGGCAGACAATTTCTTCCTCAAAATCAGTAAGGTCTATATCATAATTATTCTTAGCTGGAGAAGAATTAAAATCTATCTCTAATAATTTTTTTTCTTTATCTTGATCTTTTTGGATAAGTAGATCTAACTTTAAACCTTTTAATTTAGAAGAGTATGAGGAAGACCAGTCTAGTTCAAAGAAAAGATGAGCACCCTTTGGCAATTTATAAAAATAAGTAAGTTGACTTAAGGGATTAAGGAAAACAGTCTTTTTTTTCCTGAAAATATTTTTACTGCTTATTTTGTGATCAATAAAATCGAGAGTTTCAAACAGAATGGCTAGGGTTCGATTGTCTTTTTCCCCTAAAACTTCTGCGGGACTCTTAGCATAGTTGAATTTAAAAGTTAAAATATTCTCTCCCTTTTGGAGATACTGGCGTGGCAGTAAAAATGTATAGCTGATACCCTTTCTGGTAATTTCTTGTTGGTCAATGTAATTTTTATTCAGAAAAAGAGTTATATATTGAGGAGGAGAACCAGGATAAGAAAAAGGGGAACATTTTAGCTGTGCTTTTAAGTCTTTTGGCACAAAGAATGTGTAGAATTTTAATTCAGAAGTGAGAGAATCTGCCCATGTTCCTTTCACTTCAGTTTTTGACCAGCCGTTTAAAAGGAAGTCTCTAGCACTTTTTTTTCTAAAATCAATTTTATCTGTCTGTTTAACAGTCTTGGCCACATGAAAATCTTCTATAAGATTAAAGAAATCAGGAGTTTTCTTTGGCTTCTTTCGGCAGCTCAAAAGAGTTAGGAAAAGAACAAGAGTTAGCCCCAGACAAATAAGGAAAAAATGAGTTCCCTTTTTTCTGGCCATTATATTTATAACTAATTATAAACATAAAGAGCTAAGATGCAATTTTTTTTGTAAAGTTTATTTTCATTCATCCAGGGCCTAGTTTTAGGGTTAGTTAGATTATGTATTTATCGAGGTAGAAGAGAAATAAGTACAAACGTCCAGTAAG
>CAZEQD010000121.1:0-3467 GCA_964514305.1 uncultured Eubacteriales bacterium | reverse complement strand
GAGTACAGATGGCCAAGGTAAATAAAAGATCATTAATATCAAAATTAAAAATTAAAGAGGCATAGGAAATGAAAAAAAGCCAAAATTTAATTTTCATCACAACTCTATTTATAATTTTTATGATTGTAGGCGTTGCTTCTTCTTCCGTGGATAATGAACCAATTTACTGGGATGTGGTCCAAAAAATAATAAAAGAAGGCTTTAAAAACTCACGCATTATGAAGGATGTTTCCTATCTAACCGATGTTTTCGGACCACGTTTGGCTAAATCACCATCTTATCTGGTCGCAGTAAAATGGGCAACTAAGAAATTTGAAGAATACAGCCTGAAAAATGTTCATCTGGAACCTTATAAATTTGGTGTTGGCTGGAACCTTGCCCAAAAAGAAGCTTTTTTAAAATAATTCAATATATTCCTTACTTGTTTATTACCTGATCAAAGAGAGCCATAAAATCATCACGGAACTTTTTAACTCCAATTTCTGGTTCAGGTGAGTGAAGTTCGTATTCAAGGGCAAAATCGCCTTTATAACCTGCTGCGTTTAACTGTTCTACAATCCAGGGAAAATCAATCGCCCCTTGACCAAAATGCTGCATTTCATATCCCTGGCCGACACGTTTACAATCTTTAAAATGACAATGAACAACATGTTTTATCATTGTTTTTAGGGCAGCTTTATAATCAGTTCCTGTATCATGCATAAGATTGCCCGGCTCGTAAAGTATACCAAAATAAGGAGAATTTACTTTCTCTGCTAACTCAACACACAACTTGGGAGTTCCACTGATACCAGACGCTTCATTTTCAAAAGCCATGTATACTTTCTTTTCAGCTGCATATTCTGCTGCTCTTTTAAACCAGGGAACTATTCTATCAATGGTTCCAGGTTCATCATTTCCAGGAAATACTCTTATTGAACGCGCTCCAAGGAATGAAGCCAGATCAATAGTTCTTTTTACCTGTTCCAGTTCAGTTTTCTGTTCCTGAGGATCATCACTGGAGAATCCACAACTTGTAAACCTCTCTGGATGTGGAACTTTCCAGTTGTGGAAGGCGTACATCATCTTCCTTCCGAATAAGCCTCCTCCTGCATAAGTTGAAAGATTAGCAATCTTTAAACCATGCTTTTCAGCAGCAACCTTAAGGGCATCTGGATCACATAAATCTTCAAAAATCTGAAGATGGACTTTCTCATGCACATCTACCTTTTTATAGCCAGCCGCAGCGATTATCTCAAATGCTTTATCGGCGGGTAAATGATTTAGACAAATACTGCAAGTAGAAACTCGGGCCATATCAATGATTCTTAGATCCTTGCCAGCTGTATTTTTTAGTTCAGCCTGATTTTCAATTAATGCTCTCTGGGTATAAGAAAAATTCAAGCCTGCTGAAAAGAAGCTGAAAGCCACGGCACCGTTGGCCGCCTGTTTAAAAAACTGGCGGCGAGTTAACTTTCTTCTTTGTTTTTTTTCAGACATTATCCCTCCTCAATTTACTAAGAGTTTTTAAATAAATCATAAACAAAAGCCCAAAAAGGATGCGTCTAAACTTTTTCTTTGCTTATATATTTCAAAAGTAAAAGTCAAGAATTAATTTTAAATTCAATTTGGCAAGAAGGAGAAATTATTTATTATTTTAAGCTGATTAAATATTAATAATTATTGAAAATTGGAAAGATTGTTGATATTTTTAAACTCAATACTAGAAAATAAAAAGGAGGTCAAATGTCTAAAAAAATTCTTTTGGAAGTCATTCTTATTCTATCCCTTTCCCTAATCACGGCCATCCTTCTCCCCTATCAGGGGTATCCAAAAACTCCACCCGAATTGCCTGATATTGACATTTCAAGTTCCCCCAATGGGATTGTTCCACTTCCGGATAATGTCGATGACGTCTTTAAAATATTCGACAGATATACCAAGATCTATGCCCCCAACGGCAAACCTATTCATATCTTAATTGAAAAAGGCTATACTGACCGCCAAGCTGTCTATGCCCGTAAGATTCTTATTAATCACTTAACCAATGTTCCTCACTCCTTGTATGGAAAGAATAAGACCACTATTGCCAATGCTATGGCAAATAATCGGGCTATCCTCACTTTATTTTACAGTGAAGAATCAATGAGAAGTCCTAAAGCCCAAGCTTTCTTCAAATCAGGAGTAAACGCTCAGGACTTAAGAGAATATGAAACAATCTTGGAAGGAACTAAGGAGTACATGGACCAGAAAAACCCTACCCGTGATGCTTCTTATGAAGAAATCATGCATTTAGTTCAAGGTTATGGAATTGAGCCAGCCCATCCTACCTTAAGCGAAAAATTATTTGATGCTTTTTGGGATGCTAGAGCTAAAGGTCTTTACACTCTGGACTACAATGATACCTTCGAATATTTCATCTGCGGTATCGAAGCTTATTTTGATCTTTGGAAACATGACCCCAGCGGTGATGGCACTAGAGAAGGTGAATACATTCCATTAGACCACTCCAGGCTCCATGCCCTTGATCCAGCTATGTATGAAATTGTCGAAGGTTTTCTTGGCGATCACTGGCAGTACACGGCTGAAATAGCAAGCGAATTTAAAGACACATTCTCCTTAACTTATGATAAAAATCTAACCTACACCAACAAATCCCAATATTTAAGAAGGGCTATGCTAACTGGAAGCAGCAATTCAAACCTTACTGGCAACGATAAAAACAATTCTCTTTTCGGCAATAGTGGTAATAACCTAATTACCCCCCTAGGCGGATTTGATGTTATTGATGGTGGACCTGGAATTGACACAGCTATCTTTAAAGGCCCAAGAAATGAGTATATTATTCTCCAGCAAGATGGGAGAGTAATTGTCAACGATATTAATTATGCTCGAGATGGAGAGAATATTCTAATCAACATTGAGAAACTCCAGTTTAAAGACAAAACAATTAAGATTAAATAAAGGAGTTAAGCTATGGCCGAAAAGATAAAAAATTTCAGGATTTTCTGCTTTTTGGTGGCAACAATTATTCTATTCATCCAACCTATGTCCGCCCAGAAGCTCCTGCCTGAATACCTGGATTTTTTCCATTTCCGCTCAATTGGACCTACTCGCCAGGGAGGAAGAATTTCAGATTTTGCAGTTTGTAGGCATAATTCCAAAATTTTTTACGTAGCTGCAGCCAGCGGCGGACTCTGGAAAACGGTCAATGGAGGTATTACTTTCAAGCCTGTTTTTGATCATGAGGACATCTGTTCCATTGGAGATGTAGCTGTTGCTCCATCTGACTGTAATATCGTCTGGGTAGGAAGCGGCGAAGCTAACCTCAGAAACTCCACTTATTACGGCAACGGTGTCTATAAATCAACCGATGGCGGGAAGAGCTGGAAAAATATGGGTCTTAAAGAATCTCATCACATTGGCCGCATCCTCATCCATCCTCAGAACCCTGATATAGTCTATGTGGCAGCTCAAGGTCATCTCTA
>CAZEQD010000120.1:0-3468 GCA_964514305.1 uncultured Eubacteriales bacterium | reverse complement strand
ACTGTTTATGGTTTTTATTGACAAGATTTTGAGATTAATGCTATAAATTCTCTGGAGGCACAGGGTGAGGAGATTGTATTTGAGAGAAAAAGATAAGAATATTCTAAATGTAATCGTCGAAAACTACCTTAAATTGGGCAAGCCCATAAGTTCTGGTTTTATCGCTGGCCAGGGTGTTCCTGTTCCTCCGGCTACAATTAGATATATTATGGCTAAATTGGAAGATCTGGGCTATCTTTATCAGCCCCATACATCAGCTGGGCGCATCCCGACAGATAAAGGCTTAAGGTTCTATGTGAATAATTTATTAGAAGAAGCTATTTTACCCGAAGAACATCTTGAGTTACCCACAGAAAAATTTTATCTGAAAAAACCAGATTTCAATTCCCTTCTTTCTGAAGTTTCAAAAATATTGGCAGATTATTCTAATAACTTAGGATTTGTCTTATCTCCTAGAATCTCAAGGATAAATTTTAATCATCTGCGTTTTATCAAAATAGCAGAAGAAAAAGTAATGATTATTCTCATTACTTCATACAATTTAGTTTTGACTGAAATAGTCAAGACTAGCACCTATTTCACTCAGGATGAACTGGATAGAGCCTCTGATTATATTAACAAAAGCTTCAGAGGCAGAAACCTGCTTTTTATAAGAGATTACCTTCTCCATGAACTTCCTAATTATAAACTCCGCTACGAAGATATAATGGTCAAGTTGATTTCTCTGCTAAAAGCCTATATCTTTCAAGAGGAAGAAGAAAATCGGATATTCCTCCAAGGAACTTCAAAACTTCTGGACAAGCCTGAATTTTTTGATTTGGAAAAATTAAAATCTCTATTTCAACAGTTTGAAGAAAAAGCCAAACTGGCCAAACTCATTTCTGATTTTATAAGTCTTGATAAAGTTAAGGTCTTAATTGGTTCTGAACTTAACCTTCCTGATATATCTGATTGTTCTCTTGTTCTTTCACATTATGGTTATAACCGTCAAGTGCTGGGCTCTTTAGGAATAATAGGCCCTAAAAGAATTCCCTATAAAAAAATTATTCCCTTGGTAGACAGCATAGCTAAAAAACTGAGCCGTACCATAAGTTTCAATCATTAAAGGAGGCAAAAAATGGCCCCAATAGCTGAAGACAAGAAAACTTCAAAGCAAGAAAAGAGCAAGGAAGGAAAAGTCGAAATAGAATATTTAACCGAGAAAAAAAAGCAATACCACTCTCAATCTGAGCAGGAAAAACTGTTAAAGAACAGGCTGAAGAAGAAAGAAGCAGAAATTAAATATCTTAAAAAAGAAATTACTAAGCTCAAAGAGGAATACCTGAGACAACTGGCTGAAAAAGAAAACTTAAGAAAGAGATTGGAAAGGGAAAAAAGTGAGTTTTACGATTATGCTCTTAGTGAACTTCTGAAGGAATTTCTAGTTGTCCTCGACAATTTTGAAAGAGCTCTAGAAAGCCAAGACGAGACTGATGGTAAGAGTTTTCGGGAAGGTATTCAGATGATTTACAAGCAGTTCCGCGATCTATTACTCAAACAGGGCGTAACTCCCATAGAGATCAAGGAAAAAAAATTTGATCCCTATCTCCACCAGGCTTTTGTCACTGAAGAATCAGCCGATGTTAAAGAACCTCAAGTAAGCGAAGAGCTTCAACGCGGCTATAAGCTTCATGATCGTCTCCTTCGCCCTTCTTTGGTTAAAGTTATTGTTCCTAAAAAAGGTAAGTAAATATGGAGAATGTTATTGGCATAGATTTAGGAACCACTTATTCTTGTGTTGCTTATTTAGAAGGCAGTGAACCTCGCATCATTCCCAATCTTGAAGGACAAGCAACAACTCCTTCGGTGGTTAGTTTTACTTCCACTGGAGAAAAACTGATCGGAAATCTGGCTTTACGCCAGGCTATTACTAATCCTCAAAAAACAATTTTTGCCATTAAAAGATTCATGGGTAAAAAATTCAATTCAAAAGAAGTTCAACAAGCCAAAGAGAGGATGCCTTACCATTTAACTGAAGCTGAAAATGGTGATGTAGCTGTAGTTGTGGATTCCAACTTGATTAGCCCACCTGAAATATCAGCAATGATCTTGAGTTATTTAAAGAGGTGTGCTGAAGATTATTTAGGCCAAAAAATTAAAGAGGCTGTTATTACTGTCCCTGCTCATTTTGACGATCATCAACGTCAAGCCACTAAAGACGCGGCTCAAATAGCTGGCTTAGAAGTGCTGAGAATCTTCAACGAGCCCACAGCCGCCAGTTTGGCTTATGGCTTTAATAACCAACAAGAAAAAACTATAGCCGTCTATGATATGGGAGGAGGAACCTTTGATATTACCATAATGGAAATTAGTGATGGCATTTTTAATGTTTTGGCTACAAATGGAAATACTTTTCTCGGAGGAGAAGATTTTGATAACAGGATAATTAACTGGTTGATTGAAGACTTCAACAGAGAGCATCAGATAGACCTTACTCCGGACAAATTTGCTCTCCAGAGAATTAAAGAAGCAGCTGAAAAAGCCAAAAAGGAACTATCCTACACTTTAGAGTCTGAAATAAACCTGCCTTTCATCTGCTCTGAAAAATCAGTCTCAAAACACCTAAAAAAAACGCTTTCCCGTCATAAGTTGGAGTCCATGACTGAGGATTTAGTAGATAAAACTTTTCCTTTTATAGAACAGGCCCTTGAAGCCAGTAAACTTCCGCCTGAGGCTATAGACCAAATTATTTTAGTTGGTGGTCAGACCCGCATGCCTCTCATCCGCCAAAAAATTTCTGAATTTTTTGGCAAAAAACCTATTCAAAATATTAACCCTGATGAAATAGTGGCTATTGGGGCAGCCATTCAATCAGGAATTTTAAAAAATAAGATGGGCGCCTTAGTAGTCTTGCTAGATGTTACTCCCATCTCTTTAGGCATAGAAACTGAAAACGATACTTTTGTCAAAATAATCGAGAAAAATACAACTGTTCCAGCTCGCAAAACAATGGCTTTTACTACGGTCGAAAATAACCAAAAAAGAGTGAAAATCCATGTCCTTCAAGGTGAAAGTGATAAAGCTTCCGAAAATGTATCTCTGGCCACTTTTAATTTAGTGGGCATTGAAGACGCTCCAGCCGGCATACCTCAGATAGATGTAGCTTTTGAAGTGGATGTGGACGGACTGGTCAAAGTTTCAGCTAAAGATGTAATTACTGGTCGCGAGCAGAAAATAGAAGTCAGACCTTCTTCCGGCCTGACCAAAGAAGAAATTAACAAACTTGTCCAAAAGTATAAAGAAAAAGAGAGTAGAGAAGATAAAAATGATCAAACGAGATTACTATGAAATATTAGGAATTTCCCGCCAAGCCTCTCCTGAGGAAATTAAAAAAGCTTACCGCCAAATGGCCTTAAAATACCATCCTGACCGCAATCCTGGCAATAAAGAAGCTGAAGAAAAATTTAAAGAAGCGGCTGAAGCTTACAG
>CAZEQD010000119.1:0-3519 GCA_964514305.1 uncultured Eubacteriales bacterium | reverse complement strand
CGAGCCATGACTTATTACGGCCGCTGGACTTATAAATTCGAAGAAGCAGCCCGTCAAGGAGCGGCCGCAGCTTTTATTATCCATGAAACAGAACCAGCTGCCTATCCTTGGGAAGTAGTCAAAAACAGCTGGTCCGGCGAAAATTTTCACCTGATTGCCAAAGATAATAACACATCTCGCTGTGCTGTTGAGGGTTGGTTCTATCTTGAGGCTACCCGCCAGATTTTCGGCATGGCTGGCCTTGATTATGAACAGCTTAAGTCCTCAGCAGCCAGCAGGGGATTTAAAGCCGTGCCCCTAAGGCTAAAGTCTTCAATTGAGCTTACAAATAGAATCAGGAAGGTTACCTCAAGAAACGTAATTGCCCTTTGGCCAGGCTCAAAACGAGCAGACGAATATATTTTTTATATGGCTCATTGGGATCATTTTGGCCGAAATCCATCGCTGGAAGGAGACCAAATATTCAACGGTGCTGTGGATAATGCCACTGGTACAGCAGGACTTATTGAGTTGGCTGAAGCTTTTACCAAACTAAAAAAGCGGCCGCTGCGCTCAATTGTTTTTCTGGCTGTAACGGGAGAAGAACAGGGACTGCTGGGTTCGGCTTATTACGCCACTCACCCCATATATCCTTTGACTAAAACGGCAGCAGCCATTAACATGGACGCTCTTAATGTCTACGGCCAGATGAAAGATATTACAGTTATCGGATACGGCAACTCTGAGCTTGATGATTATGTAGAGCAGGTGGCTGCTGAACAAAGACGTAGAGTAAGACCTGATCCTACACCAGAAAAAGGTTCCTTTTTCCGCTCTGATCATTTTAGCTTTGCCAAACAAGGCGTGCCGGCCCTCTTCACCAGCGGAGGTCTCGACCATGTTAAGTATGGAGAAGAATGGACAAGAGCCAAGAATGAAGAATATCTAAAAGAAAAATATCACAAGCCAACCGATGAATTTGACCCCAACTGGGATCTTTCTGGAGCTATTGACGATCTGCGGCTCCTGTTTAAAGTTGGCTACAGGCTAAGCATGGAATCCACTTTTCCCAACTGGAAGGAAGGCTCTGAATTCAAAACAAAAAGAGAAGCTGAAATGGCCGAAGCTCAGGTTGCCAACAATAAATAAAATTAAAAGGGGCATGGCAAGATCACAGCTTACAGCCAAGAATTGAGAATGATTAGCATTTTTCTCTTAAAAATTGTATTGTAGATTATCATGAAGAAAAAGCTATTTTTTGAAAACAGTCAAGGTTTTAAGCTTTGTGGCATTTTATCCAATCCCACTTCAATAGTAGAAAAGCCAATGGCCATTTTATGTCATGGCTTCCTCCGCAGCAAAGAGGGAAAGACTTATTTAGCTTTAGAGAAAATATTAAATGAGGCGGAAATTTCAACCTTTCGCTTCGATTTTTTCGGCCACGGCCAAAGCGAGGGAAAATTCGAAGAAATTACTACTTCCGAAGCTGTAGAGGATGTCTTGAAGGCTATAGAATTCATAAAGGAGCTTGGCTATCAAAAAATTGGCCTTTTTGGCTCAAGTTTTGGCGGCCTGGCCAGTATTTTGGCTTCAACCCAAAGAGACGATCTTACTTTTTTAGCCCTGAAGTCCCCAGTAGTTGATTATTTAAGTCTTATGCAACGGCCAGATAATGCCGAAGAAATAAAAGAATGGCAACAAAGAGGCTTTAATTGGATAACATCACCTGATGGTCAAAAATTAAAGTTGAATTTTTCCTTTTTCGAAGACGCCAAAAAAATAAACGGATTCGAGGCTGCGGCCAATATAAAAGCCCCCACTTTAATTGTTCATGGAACTGAGGACAGGACTGTTCCTTTAGAACAAAGTAAAAAAGCAGCTCGCCTCATTCCTAACTGCCAGCTAAAGATTGTTCAAGGAGCTGATCACGCTTATTCTCAACCAGAGCATTTCCAACAAATGCTGGAATTAGTGGCTGAATTCATTGTTGACAGAAGCAAGCAAAAATTGGTTTAGATACTCAATTTTGGTGCCAAAAAATATGTTTTAAGCTGTAAAAAAAAGCTAAAATAGATAGCTTTTTTATTTAAAATTAGTAAATTAGGTAAGCCAGAGTATTTTTTTTATATTTATTTTTATAATTTTTTATAAGGAGACTTTATAAAATGAATGAATTTCAACAATTTGAACATGAAGTAATGGCCTCACAATATGAAAAGAAGGTGGATTATAATCTCTCTGAGAGTGGTGTTCACCCTATTACCCTTAAAGAACTCCTCTCTGATAATCCTGAATATATTGAAACATTGTTGGCCACAGAAATAGACTATGCCCACGCCAACGGGAATCCGGAACTCAGGGAAAATATCGCTGCTCTTTA
Source organism: uncultured Eubacteriales bacterium (assembly GCA_964514305.1). GTDB lineage: Bacteria > Acidobacteriota > Aminicenantia > Aminicenantales > Aminicenantaceae > CAZEQD01. Next base: position 1,160 of record CAZEQD010000119.1, on the reverse strand, counting down.
CTCCGGTTGCACTTCAAGTAATGTCTTGGTTACCGTGGGTGCTATTGAAGCTAATTTTAACTCAATTCAAGCCTTACTCAAACCTGGTGACGAAATAGCCATAATGCTTCCTAATTATATGCAAATATGGGGAATTGCCAAAAACTATGGCCTAAAAATAAACACCTTCCATCTCAGCGAAAAGGATGGCTGGCAGATGAATGAGGATGAACTAAAGCAGGCAGTCACTGCCAAAACGAAACTGATAGCCATCTGCAATCCCAACAATCCCACCGGCCATATTCTTACCGATGAAGAGATGAAGACGATTATTAATGAGGCAGAAAGAGTGGGCGCTTGGATCCTGGCCGATGAAGTCTACGCTGGGGCTGAGCGAATTAAGGAGGAAGAGACAACTTCCTTTTATAGCCGATATGACAAGGTCATAGCTACGGGTAGTTTGAGTAAAGCTTATGGATTACCTGGACTTCGGGTGGGTTGGGCTATTGGGCCTAAAGACATTATCGACAAAATTTGGAGAAGACATGAATACACCACCCTCAGCACTTCGATTTTTTCAAATAAATTGGCTGCTTTAGCCCTCTCGATCAAGGTAAGACCTCGCATCATTCAGCGGACCCGCAATTTTATACGCAAAGGATTTCCCATACTACAACAATGGATTGAGCAGCAGAAGGATACCTTCCAGCTGGTGCCACCTCAGGCTGCGGCCATTGCTTTTGTCAGATATCATTTGGAAATAAACTCTACCGAATTTGCCACTAAATTAATCCAGGAAAAAAGTGTTTTAATTGTACCTGGCGATCATTTCGGCATGGACAAGTTTATTAGAATTAGTTACGGTCTCCCTCAGAATTATCTAACAGAGGGTCTAAACCGAATTCAACAACTAGTAACAGATATCAGGGATAAATAGGGGTACCTGGGAAGTGGAGAAATGAAGGACAAATGCTAAATAATTCTTATATCGTTTATTCTTAACTGGAGCATTACCAACAGTTGGAGAAGTGAGGGCAATTTTTTTATCAACAAATTAAGGAAAATTGTCTTAGAGATTCAATTTTGCTGCCAAAAAGTAGCTTCTAAGCAGTATATAAAGCTAAAAGAAGCAGTTTTTTTATTTAATATCAATAAATTAGCCTAGCCAGAGCACATTTAAT
>CAZEQD010000118.1:0-3619 GCA_964514305.1 uncultured Eubacteriales bacterium | reverse complement strand
AAATGTTCCTCTCTGAAACTCATCTTATTAGATAGAACTGTAATCCCCCTCTAAAAAGACGCCCTGAAAAAGTGATCTTGCTTAAGAAAAGTAAATTTCTGGGATGACCCTTTTATTCTTCCTTCAAATTAGGAATTTTTTTGGTTCTGAGTCAAGGTCAATAAAATTATCAGCATTTTCCACCAGCTTCTGGGAGCATGATTTACCAAAAGCCATGACTTCTACATAACAGCCTAGAGCGTGTTTGAGGTGCATAACTAAAGGGATAAAATCGCCGTCACCGCTAACAAGGACAATAGCGTCCAGTTTAGAAGCAAGTTCAATAGTATCCATGGCAATGCCGATATCCCAGTCCCCTTTCTTGGCTCCGCCATAAAAAACCTGAAGGTCTTTGGCCTTGACTTCATAGCCGAAACTTTTGAGAGCGTCAAAAAAATTGACTTCATCTTTGACGTCGGCCTTGATAACATAGGCAATGGCTCTAATAAGATTGCGGTTTCTGACAGCTTCATTGAGGATAGCTTTAAAATTTACTTTGGCTTTGTAAATAAATCGAGCCGAATAATACAAGTTTTGAACATCAACAAAAACTCCCACTCTCTGTTCTCGATATAAGTGGGAGGCAGATTTTTCTTTCATACTACGTCCTTTTTTTATTAATACTTTATTTAAATTTATAACAGAGCCAAATAAAATGTCAAAAAGGAAAAGTAAAAGCCTCTTTATTTCCGCGACAATGAAAGAGACCACTTGCAGATAAGTAAGGTTAAGTCGATTACCGTCCAGCCGACGCCTTAAAATACAATCTTGAATTCTGTGCCGTTTTCTTTTCTAAGCTTTACACTTCCCTCAAGCTGGGCAGTAAGGTCAGTAACTAGCTGCATGCCTAAAGTTTCTGTTCTTCTAAAATCAATTTCCTCAGGAAAGCCAATCCCTGTGTCCTTGACCACAAGGGTATATTTACCCTTTTTATTGACATTCATTTTGACCAATATCTCACCCTTTTTGTTATTGGGAAAAGCATATTTTAAGGCGTTTGAGACAAGTTCATTTATGATTAAACCACAAGGAATGGCCCGGTTAATGTCTAGAAAAACATCGCCCACTTCTATCCTGGATTTTACCTGATCCATTTCTGTTCTGTACATAGAGAAGAGATGAAGGGTGAGTTTGCGGATATAATCAGAAAAATTGATTCTGGCCAGATCGCCTGAACGATAAAGAGATTCATGGACAAGGGCCATCGATCTTATCCTGTTCTGGGAAACGTTAAAAATATCCAGAGTTTTTTTATTTTTTATTTGCCTCGATTGAAGGCGGAGAAGGCTGGAAATAATCTGCATGTTGTTCTTTACTCGGTGGTGAATTTCCCTGAGCATTACTTCTTTTTCTTCCAAGGATGCTTTTATTCTTTCCTCAGCTTGCTTTCGTTCAGTGATATCCCTGGCGACTACCTGAACGCCAATATTCTTGCCTTCCTCTTTTATGAATCCCAAGCGGACTTCTGCCAGAAAAGGTGTTCCATCTTTATGCCTCCACTTTACTTCGAAAGGCTTAGCTCCTTTTCCCCTTGAAGCAGCATCCAGCAGTTTTAAATATTTTGGAACATCTTCTGAAGGTAAAAACTCAAGTTCTTTAAGATGCTTACCCACAATTTCTTGTTTAGAATAGCCGGTGCCTCTAGTCATAAATGTATTACAGCAGGTTACTACTCCTTTCATATCCAGCATCAAAATAGCATCAGGCGATAGCTCTACCAAATTTCTGAATTTTTCTTCGCTCAGCCTCAAAGCTCTCTCGGCCTGTTTGCTGTTCAAGGCTTCAACAAAGGCTATAGACAAGTTTTCAATGGCCCATTTATCATCCAGTCCGTATCCGCCTTTTTTATTGGCCAAAGCAATCATGCCTATAGTTTGATCCCCATATTTTAAGGGAACGCCCATGAATGATTTTATTGGAGGATGGCCTTCAGGAGTGCCAACACTTTCAGGACAAGAAGCAGGATCATTGATTATCAGAGGCTGTTTTTCTTTTAATACCTTGCCCCAAAGGCCACGAATTTCCATATTATTTATCATTAATATTGCATCTGATTCTGGAATCTTACAAGCTTTCCAGCCTGTATCACTCTGAGAAATAGTATCCATTCGGCCTCTCTCATTTATCTTTCCTATAAAGCCAAATTGACTGCCCGTTAATTCCTCCGCTACCGAAAGACAAGTTTTGGCCACCTCTTCCTGGCTGTCACAGACTAATGTTTCATGAAATACCTGGTTTATAGCTTTTAAAATGCGGCTCTGCCGCTGGAGCTTCTCTTCAGCCCTCTTGCGTTCGATAGCCATAGCCACCTGTTCAGCAAAGTAGCTTAGAATCTCTTTATCTTTCTGGCTGTATCTAATGCCCTCCGTGTAACTCTGGACTACGATCAAACCAAAGGTTCTGTCTCTTGTTTTTAGTGGCACACCGAGCCAATCAACAGAAGGCGGACCGATGAGCACAATTTCGCCCTTATTCTCCAGTTCTTCACAAACTTCAGGTGAGGCTAAGAGAGGCTTCCCGGTCTTAAGGACATATTCAGTTAATCCCTGGCCAGGTTTATAAGGGCCAGGATTCTTTTCGTATTTATCAACAAAATAAGGAAAATTTATCATATCTGGCTCTGGATTATAGAGGGCAATGTAAAAATTTTCAGCCGGCATCAACTCAGTCACTGTTTTATGAATTAAAGCAAAAAATCTTTTTAGACTCTTTACTTTCAAAGCAGCTTCTGAAATTTTATAAATAGCAGTTTGAATTTTTTCGGCTTTCTTCCGCTCCGTAATATCACGGTATATAGCATAAATGGCTACAATCTTATCTTCGAGGACAATCGGGGAGCCCAGAATGGAGACATCGACCAGTGTGCCATCTTTACGCTGGCGGACAGATTCGAAAGAAACATTTTTTCCTCTGGCTACTTTTTTTGTTATCAATATTCCTGTCTTCAATTCTTCCTTAGGCACGACCAGTTCATCTAAATATTTTCCTAAGATTTCTTCGGCCGTATAACCGAATATCCTGGTAAATTCTTTATTAACGCGAATAACCCTGCCTTCAGTGTCAGCCATGACTATTCCTTCCTGAGCACTTTCAAATAAATTATCAAGACGAGCTTTTTCTACATTTAGCTTCTCTTCAGCCCTTTTTCTGTCAGTAATATCTCTTACTATTCCTTGAATTACTTTTTCCCCTTTTATATAAAATAAACTTGACGAGACTTCTGTAGGAAAAATATCACCATTTTTCTTTTTAAAACAAATCTCATAATTTAAATGCCCATCTCTGGCAATTTTCTCAAACGCTGTTCGGCTCTTTTTCAGTTCCTGAGAAGGATGTATATCCGCTATTTTAAGAGATAGAAGTTCTGAGCCTTTATAGCCCAATAAATCAAGTGCCTTTTGATTAAAATCTAAAATGCGGCCGTCTAAATCATGAATGAAAATGGCATCATTTGAATAGACAAAAAGATTCCGGTAACGCTCTCTGCTTGCTTCTAATTCCTGTTCAGCTCTTTTTCGTTCGGTAATATCCAAAATTTGAGCTACTGTTCTTACATTTCCTGTTCTATCTTTGATAACAG
>CAZEQD010000117.1:0-3655 GCA_964514305.1 uncultured Eubacteriales bacterium | reverse complement strand
ACCTCTCCATCTATGGTGATATTCCTGCCTTGGATGTCAGCTTTAACTTTTCCTCTTCGTTCGACAATCAGGTCATGTTGGCCTAGATTGATGTTGCCATTGAATTTACCCTGGATAATTAAATCTCCGCTGCCCTGCAGTTTGCCTGTTAAAGCAAAAGAGGGGCCGAGCCGAGAAGGAATTGGCCATGATGATTCTTTTTCAGGAATTTCACTTTTTTTAATTTCTTTGGACATTTCAATTCCTCTGTCCAGAAAAGATGTTCAGATTATAATTTTATCCTGCATGCCTGTCAACCAGCTTTAAATTGTTGCTTTAATAGTCATCTAAATTTGACTTCGAGTTTTTCCTCTGATATATAGAGGAAAGAAGATTAAGCGGTAAAAATAAAAGGCACGAAGGCAAACAATTTTTTGCTTAAAGGAAAAGCTCATACTTCTCAGGTTGTAATGGTTAGAGTAAAAATGAGATTTTAAGCAATGAATGTTTCAGTTGGAGTCATTCTCCTCGGTTATTTAATAGGATCGATTTCTCCCTCCTACATTCTGGGTAAACTTCTAAAAGGCATTGATATCAGAGAGCATGGTGATAGTAATGCGGGCGGGATGAATACCTATTATGTTTTAGGTTTCAGGCCAGCCATCATTACTGTGGTCTTTGATCTGTCCAAAGGTTTGATATCTATGTATCTGGCCTCTATTTTAGGAGCCAGCCCTGTCTGTATTCAGCTGACAGGCCTGGCTGCTATCTTAGGGCATGTTTTTCCCATTTATTTGAAATTCAGAGGAGGCAAGGGGATAGGAACTGCTGTTGGTATTTTATTTTATTATCTGTACTTGATGATAAAAAATGGCTGGCTTTCACCTTTATGGCTGGTTATCTATATAGTAGCTGTCATTCTTATATTTTATATAAGCCGAAGAAAAGAAATTTTAGGAGCTATTGCTTTGCCGCTGTTGCTTGCTATAATTCTTTTTAGTTCACCTTTAAACTTAGTGACCGCCTTTGCCGGTATTCTTATTCTTTATATGTTTTTCATCAATTTCCTGATAAATATTTATAAAAATGAAAGCGTGGGGGTCAGACCTTCATAACTTTCATAACTTTCTAAGAGTAGAAATAATTTAACATAAAATAATTTTACACTATGAAAGTTATGAAGGTCTGACCCCGTCAACTTTTCTAAGGCCGCTAAAGTTATAAAATGAATATTTTCATTACCGGCAATCCGCGCTGTGGCAAATCCACTATAATCCAGAAACTTTTGGCTCAAATCTCGGGTAAAAGAGTCTCTGGTTTCATTACTCCCGAGATAAGGGTTGAAGGCATGAGGGAAGGCTTTAAGATAATCGATTTATATTCAGGAGAGGGAGAGATTTTGGCTTCTTTAAATATAAAGCGAGGCCCTGGTGTAGCCAGATACAAAGTAAATGTAGCTGGTATAGATAAAATTATGGATAAATTCTTGGAAAGCTTCGAAGATTCTGATTATGCGGTCATTGATGAGATTGGGATGATGGAGTTTTATTCCGCTAAATTTAGACAAGTAGTAACGATGGTTCTTAACTCTGATAAAACGGTAGTGGCTACCCTTTCTAAAAAATTTGTAAAGCAATATATAAACAAAGGGCAGATTTATTATCTAACCAGAGATAATTTTGAAGAGATTTTTAATAAAGTTTTAAGCCAGATAAGATAAATTACTGTAAGAGGAGAGCTGTAATTTGGGCCTGGCTGTTAATATTTTGAAGTCAGCCTATCAGAAGCGGCTGTCAAGGAGAATTGCCATGAATAAGCATCAGATTTCTTTACTTATTTTATTCTTTATTTTTGCCCTTATTCTACCTTTGAGAGCTGTTCCCCAGAAGCCTTCCTTAAGGGCAGATCCTCCTATTTATGTCATTTTCTGGTTTGATTATGAAGATTATATCTCTGGCCAGCCGAGTAATGAAGCGGCTGCAAAGATTGCAGGGATTATGAAAAGAAATGGGGTCAAAGCAGTCTTTAAAGTAGTGGGGATGAAGGCTGAAGAAATCGAAAGAAAGAAGCTGTCTTCAACCATCTCAGCTCTTTCTTATCACGAAATTGGCTTCCACAGCTACAATCATTCCATCCATCCTACAATTGGAGAGTATCTCAAGGGAAAAGGGATGGAAGAAGGTATTTCCGAATTTAGAAAACGAGAGACTCAAGGACTGAAAGCAGTCAAGCATGTCTTCGGGAAGGACTGCCTCTGTTACGGACAGCCTGGCTCTGCCTGGGCACCGCAGGTTTACCCCGTTCTTAGGGAATGGGGCATAAATTTATACCTGGATGAGGGTGATCATATTGGAATTGACAATCAGCCTTTCTGGTATATGGGCCTTCTTAATGTTTACCGCATGAGGACTATGGTTATAAAACTTCATGCTTTGGCTAGCCAAAATGATCTCCAGGAGGCAGAAAGAAAAGCCAAAAAAGCTTGGGCTCTTCTTAGAAAACGGGGTGGAGGACTGATAAGCACCTACTCTCATCCCCAAGAATTTGTAACTCAAGTATACTGGGATCGGCTCAACTTCAAAAATGGCCAAAATAATCCCGCTCAAGAATGGCAAAAACCGCCTCTTCGCTCTCAGGTTGAGATAGAGAAAAGTTTTAATAACTTAGAAAAATATACTAAATATCTGCTTTCTCTACCTGGAATAAAACCGGTTAGCGCCAAGGAACTCTTGGCTATTTATAAGGACAGGGCATCAGAGATTTCATTTTCTCCTGGTGAGGTTATTGAAATGGCTCGCTCTGTTCAAGATGGAATTTCTTTTGTAACTAAAGATGATTTTTCTCTGTCTCCAGCGGAAGTGTTATCAATCCTCGTTAATTTCCTGACAGTTTACAACAATCTTCATCAAATTCCGGAAGGAGTAAGATTAATACCCATTTTCAGGGGACCTGCTAGCAGATTTTCAACTCCTGCTCAAGAAGTTAGGCTGACTGATTTTTATGAAGCTGCTTCAAGACTTAAAGAACTGTTAGAAAGAAAACATCAAGTTCCAGATTTCATTGAGGTAAAGGGCAATAAAGTTTCACCGGCTGATTTCCTAGCCACCTCGGGTTGGCTGGTGGAAAAAATTATATCAGGTGAAAAACTGGACGCAACCATTGTTCTTATTCACGGCTTTTCTTCTTTTGAGCGCTACGTCTGGTCCAAGGGCGTTTGGCAATGGTCAGTTTTTCCTGAGGGATTTAATGCCCCTGATTTAATAAAGTTGGCTAAGCTCCAGGCTTGGACACTTAAACCAGCTATTTTCCATTTTCAAGAAGAGCGCTGAACTTGTAACCTTGAGGTAGGTTTTTGTAAGTTTTATTAGGTAAAATTGTTTATTTTTATATTATTTCTACTTTTAGGTAGTTATAAAAATTATGAAAATCAGATTCCTTTGGATGGCCGGCCCCACCTAAGAAGACAGCTGTCCCTCCAGATTTGAAGGTTAAATTTCAGTGGCTATTTTTTTGTTAGCTGCAGTACTTCTTTCCTTCAAATTTTCACTTTACACCTTAACCCTTTTCTTTTTCATCCTTTATTTCTCTACTTTTAATTTTAAATGACAAGTTGCCTCCTCTGTAGGCTCTTTGATGAAAAGTGGGGTATATATATAATAGCCAGCAGATGGGGTCA
>CAZEQD010000116.1:0-3700 GCA_964514305.1 uncultured Eubacteriales bacterium | reverse complement strand
GGCTGTGTGCCAACAATGAATTTGAAGAAGCCTGGCTTGATGAGGGAATTAATACTTACTCCACCGGTAAAGTAACAGCTAAGGCTTATGGAGCAGGAGCGATTTCTGTCGTGCCTCTGCGGCTAAACCATCTTCCCCTCACCTGGTTTATCAAGCTTCCCAAGTATTATGACTGGGAGTTTGATCGAGCTGCCGGCATCAATGTTGTCGAATTTGATCCAATCACTACCTATTCTTGGAAATTTTACAACCGAGGAAGCTATGGTTTGAATGTCTATATGAGAGCTTCTGCCTGTCTCTATACATTGGAAAGGCTGGTGGGAGAGAAAACCATGCTTCGCATCCTGCGCACCTTTCAGAAGCGCTTCCGCTACCATCATCCTCATACTCAGGATTTTATCGAGGTGGTTAATGAAGTCACAGGCAAAGATATGAGCTGGTTTTTTGATGAGTTATTTTTTAAAACCCTAAATTTTGATTATGGTATCGCTTCTTTAAGCAGCAGGGAAAAACCAGAATATGTGCCCGGAGTTTTTGATAAAAACGGTAAGAAAGAAGAATTGACTGTCCAAGAAATTAAAGAGATGGAAAAGAAGAAGAAAAAAACTGCTCATAAAAAGTTCTATATAACAAAAGTAACCCTAAGGCGCTTTGGTGAAGCCCGCTTGGGAGGTTGTGCATCCTTGGAACTTAAAGTTATCTTTGAAGATGGCACAGAGGAAATAAGATATTGGCGAGGGCAGGAACGCTGGCATAAATTTATTTTTGAGAAGCCAGCTCGAGCTAAATATGCTCAACTTGATCCTGATCAAGTCTGGCTTATTGATTCTAATTTGACCAATAACAGCTTTAGAGTTAAATCTTCAACCAAGGGAATTTTAAAATTGACTGGTCAGCTTTTATTCTGGATTCAGAATTACCTCCAGTTTTTAGCTGCCTGGAGCTAAGATAAGGAGGCAGAGATGAAAATTCTAAGTTTTTTTAAACAAGGCTTAAAGACAACCAATAAGAGATGGAAAATGGTCATCTATCTCTGGCTTATAAATTTTATTTTCTCTATCTTAATGATTACCCCTTTTTACTTTTTACTCCGCCAAGAATTCTCTCATTCTTTAATGGGAGATCGAGTATATCATGGCTTTGACCTTCTCTGGTTTGGTGATTTAGCATTTAAGTATAAAAGTTTTTACACGCCTCTTTTAGGTTGGCTGTTGGTGCCGGGTTTGTTCTATCTTCTTTTTTTTGTTTTTCTCAATGGCGGCATTCTGGGAAGAATTGCAGCCAGTGAAGAAGAGCTTAGCTTTAAAAACTTTTTAGCTGACTGCAGCCAGTATTTTTTTCGATTTTTTAGAGTTTTTCTATTGTCAATAGTTGGCTATTTATTGGTCTTGGTTCTTCTCTTTAGAGTGATTTCTGCCTTTTTTAGCCTCTGGACTAAAAATGCGCCCAGCGAATGGCCCCTTATTTATGCCTCAAATTTCAAATTCTTGATAGCCATTCTTCTTTTTTCCATAGTCAGAATGTTTTTTGACTATGTAAGAGTAAGGCTGGTGGTCGAAGGCAGTAAAAAAACGATAAGGGCAACAATTTTGAATTTCTCCTTCCTCGGCCGCAGATTTTTTAGGGCCTGGGCTCTTTATCTTCTGGTAGGTGTGGTCGTAGTTATTCTAGGCCTGGTTTATCTTGGACTATGGCGCTTTTTTCCCCAGTCAGGGGTTTTTCTTATTGGCTTTTTTATTATCCAGCAGCTCTATCTACTTTCCCGAATGTGGACCCGCCTCCTCTTTTTCTCAACTGAATACCATTTTTTTAAGACTGACTAAAGACTCTTAATAACTGCAAGAAATTAATTTTAGTAAAGGAAGTAAAATGATATTAAAATTTTTAGGTGCAAACCGTCAGATAACTGGTTCCTGCTATTATCTTGAAACAGGCGGACTCCGTTTGCTGGTTGACTGCGGTCTTTTTCAAGAAAGAGCCTATCTTGACAGAAATTGGAAGCCTTTTCCCGTGACTCCTGAGAGAATTGATTACCTGCTTCTGACTCATGTCCATCTTGATCATTCAGGCCTGATTCCCAAGCTGGTTAAAGAAGGATTTTCAGGCATGATTCTAACAACTTCAGCATCTCAAGAGCTGCTGTCTATCATTCTCCTTGATTCAGCCCGTATTCAGGAAGAAGATGCAGCCTATAAGAAAAAACGACATCAACGGGAAGGAAGAAGAGGCCCTTATCCTGAAATTCCTCTTTATACAGTCCAAGATGCAGAGAAAAGCCTTTCTTTACGGCAAGGCGTTCCTTACCAAAAACCATTTCATCTAAATCACAAGGTAAGGGTCTGTTTCCATGATGCTGGCCACATACTTGGCTCTTCGATGATAGAGATTGACGCAGAGGAAAATGGAAAAAAACGGAAACTAATTTTCTCGGGGGATATTGGCCAGTGGCAGAAGCCTATCATTCGCGATCCTTCACTTTTCAAAACTGCTGATTATGTGATTTCTGAATCTACTTATGGAGATAGAGATCATGAAGACCCCAAGGATGTGGAAGAGATATTGAAGGATATAATCGAAGAAACAGCTGCGGCTGGAGGGAAATTAATTATTCCCACTTTTGCTGTGGAAAGGGCCCAAGAACTTCTTTTCTATCTAAGTTGCTTAATAAGAGCTGGCCGCATCCCTCAACTGCCTATTTTTTTGGATAGCCCCATGGCCACTGATGTTACTGAAGCTTTTAAGCATCATCTAGAAGATATGGACAAGGAAACACAGGCTCTTTTCCAAGAAGGGAAGAGCCCCTTTCGCTTTCCTGGCTTGAAGTTTGTTCATTCTGTAGAGGAGTCAAAAGCAATAAATAGAATAAAGGGACCATGTGTTGTAATGGCTGGCTCTGGCATGTGTACTGGGGGCCGGGTAAAGCATCATCTGGTCCAGCATATCTCTCAGCCAGAATCAACCATCCTTTTTGTCGGCTATCAGGCCGCTGGTACCCTGGGCCGCCAAATTGTCGATGGTCATTCTCCAGTCAGAATTCATGGTCGATTTTATGAGGTGAAGGCCAGAGTTAAACAAATTCACACCCTTTCAGCTCATGCTGACCAGCATGGTCTTCAGAAATGGCTTAGCTTCTATCAATCACACCCTCGCCATCTGTTTATAACTCATGGTGAGGAAAATGCCTCAAGAAGTTTAGCTTCTTTTGCTGAGCGGGAAAAAGGTTGGCCTGTTCGAATCCCTAAATATTTAGAAGAGTGGACACTGAATTGAACAGCCAAAAGAAAGCAGTCTCAAATTTTACTTAAAGACTTCAATTTCATAAATTGACCAATAATGAGCTTTATCTTCTCTGGTAGTGGTTATTTTTATATATCTTGCCCATGCTGGCTCAAAGGGAATATTGAAAGAAATGTCCGCCCCTTTTATAAAAGCAGTAAGAGGGAGACTTGTCTTTTCTTGGCTGGCCACAGTAACCCATTTTATTTTATCTTGGGAAAGCTCAAGCTGGTAGCCTCGAGGATAATCTGAATATTTTGGACCTAATTTAAGGGCAAGGCCTCTGATTAGATAAAGCCGGCCTAAGTCCAGCTCAAAGTAAACCCCTTTCTTTTGAGGGCCGCTGTTCCATCTGGTAGACATATTTCTATCGATAGCCAATAAAGTTTTTCTTTTATGAACATTAGAGTTCGCTTTCCAGCCT
>CAZEQD010000115.1:0-3719 GCA_964514305.1 uncultured Eubacteriales bacterium | reverse complement strand
CTCATTGTCCAATCATTTCTCACCTAAAGAAATTATAAAACTTACGAAGGTCTGACCCCATTGCACGCTTACTGTTGACAGAAAAAGGACAATATCATATAAAATGAAGAAAACAATCTAAATGAACCAAAAAGAGTAAATGGCTGAAAATAATAAAGTTCAGGCAGATAACGAACTAAAAGAAAAGCTGGATGATATTCTTCACCCACGAACTAAAGCCAAAAAATTTAAAATAACTGTTGAATTTGGCTACAAATTTTCGCCCGATTATAAAAGGGCAGTGGCTTTAGCTAAAAATAATCCAACTTATAAAGAGGAAGGAAGTGGCGAATTTATTCGTCATTCAGCCACTTATACTCCCGATGAAGTTGATGATCTCTGGGACCTCTTCAATATTGTCCACGAGTGGGACAATGTAGAAATCCTGCTAAACCACAAAAGAATTCCCTACGGTCAGCAACTCTGGCTGCCTCTTATGTGGTTTTACAGGATTAAATAATTGGCGGTGAACTGTTTGTCGCAAACCTCTAGAGCCTTTTAAAGCAAGAAACTCCTCTTACGCCCCTCTGAGGATAGCAAGCCCTACAGATTAAAATCAAAGGTTAGTGGCCTGCAGGCATGTTACCGGTGCAAAATTATATATGCTTAAAGCAAATTAATTTTGACAATATCGAGAAAAATACTCAAATTTAACCTCCAAAATATGCAGAGAAGAAATTTTATTAATTATCTTTTTGGAGGCGGATTAATTGGCAATATTATTACTTTTCTTTATCCAATTATCCGCTACATCATCCCCCCAAACCTGTGGCTGCTGTCATTCTGATAAAGAACACATGAAATGCTGGGAACAGGAAAACAAGCTATTTGCAGCCAGTGTCATGAGGAAGTTTCAGCAGCTTATCAAGTTGGCTTAAAGATGAAAAAAGAAACAACAAATTTCAAAAATAAAATTGAGCTGGCTGATTCTCTTTTAACCAAAGCTTACAAAGAAGATGTTGACGTAAGCGAACCTCAATTTAAGTTGAGAGAAGCCAACAATTTACTAGTAATGATTAGAGATTTAACTCATAGTCTCTCTGTGGAAACAATTGAAGAAAAATCAAAGAGGGATACAAAATCGTTTCTGAATTACTCAAAAAGCCCAAGCTGCTATAAAAGAAGTCAAATTAAGAAAAACCGGGCTAATAGTTTCTTTAGTTTTTGTCTTTATCCTGGCGGTTGGCTTTTTTTAAAGTACGACAAATAAACAAAAAAACTTCAATTTGATAAAAACGCGCATTCTTTAGCAACATCGTCAATTTCTAGATTCTTTCTTAAAAAATTTCTGTTTTCTATTTTCCGATTTATCTCCCCGATGACTTCCTCTTGAGAAAAATTCCACACTTTTATCGGTTCTAAAAAGTTCAAAGTCTGACTTCTGGACAGGAATCTTCATACCCATAAAAGACTCAATTGCCTCCAAGTAATTGTCGGTACCTTCACTAGCCAAGGAAATGGCTTTACCAGAATTGCCAGCTCGGGCAGTACGGCCAATGCGATGTATATAATTTTCGCAATTTTGGGGAAGGTCATAGTTTATGACCATCTCCAAGTTATCAATATGCAGTCCTCTGGCAGCCACATCAGTAGCCACCAGAAAAGCAAACTTTCCAGCCATAAAATCCTCTATTATTTTCAATCGTCGGCCTTGAGGAAGATCTCCGGTTAGATATTGGCAGCGGAATCCATTGTACTGAAGTCTTTTGGCCAGACGGAAAGCAACATAACGCATATTGGTAAAGATCAAGGCTCGCTTGGGCGCTTGCGCTTTTAGAATTCCCAACATGAGGTTCATTTTAACATGACTTTTCACATAGTAGAGTTCTTGTAAAATGGTATCAACTGTCATCTTTTCTGGAGTTACTTTTATAAATAGAGGATGGTTCAGGTATTCAGCTGCAATTTTTCGGGAAACACGGCTAACTGTGGCACTAAAAAGCATGCTCTGACGGATCTGACAAGGAGGCATGGCCTCAAGCAATTTTTTGATATCAGGCAGAAAGCCCATATCGAATAAGCGATCGGCTTCATCAATGACTAGAAGTTTAATGTTTTTTAGTTTCAACTGACCTTTTTGGCTTAAATCTATTAACCTTCCAGGAGTACCAATGATTACATCTAAACCTCTCTTTAAAGATGCCAGCTGGGCCCCATAGCCCACGCCGCCATAAAAGCTACCAATTCCTAAACCTAAATAGCGGTTTAAGAGGCGAGCTTCCTTGGCAATCTGGACAGCCAGTTCCCTGGTGGGAACAATAATCAGGGCCTTCTTCTCTAAAGAGCCCTTGCCAGAGGCAAGGTGTTCAAATAGTGTAATAAGAAAAGCGGCTGTTTTTCCAGTCCCTGTTTGAGATTGGACTGCTACATCCCTACCCTGGAGTGTTTGAGCCAGGGTCTGTTCCTGAACAGCGGTCATTTCTTTATAGCCTCTGTCCGCTATTCCCCGCAGTAGCTGAGGATTTATTTTTAATTTATAAAAATTCATTTATCTACCTTTTTATTCTTTTAAATTAAAACAAGAGGTGATTAGTGTCAGGGGAAATTATCATTCGGGAGGGAAAAACAACTTGCCTTGACTATTTCCTACCAGATGTTTGTTAAACATTATAACTTATTTACAAATTTTTAGCAAAGAAAATTTATAGTTAGTAAGCCTTTTTAACATTGACCCTACCTTTTTAGCTGTGTTATATAAATTAATCTTACTTAGATAATGAAATTTTCATTAATCTGGATTATAAGAACAATTCAGCTTAATTAATCCAATTAGGAGGAGGAATGATGTTAAAAAAGATTAGAATGAGTGTTTTACTGGTAATAATCGTTATGATGAGTTTGAACTTATTTGGCCAAGGTGCCCAGGATGACATGGAAATTGCCAATATGATTCGCAGCGACAAATTCAACTATATCCTGCCTAAAGCAATGAGAAACAATAATATTGACATGTGGATCATCATTGACAGAGGACGGGGTACAGAACCTCTTTTTCGAGATTTTGGTTATGCCACCAGCAATGGCAATGGTTTTTTCATCTTTACCGACCGCGGCGGCGACAGGATCGAACGAGCTGTTCTGGGGGGAGAACCTGAACTTCTCATGGAAAGTGGACTTTACGATATTTTTGACAGCATCGAAAATTTAAGATCATTTGTCGCCGAAAGGGATCCGAAACGGATCGCTGTTAACATATCATCAGCTAAAAAACTCTTTTTGCCAGAAGGACGCCATCTTTTTGATGGCCTTTCCCATACCGATTACCTTAACCTTAAAAAAACGTTGGGCAAACCATATGCCTCCCGCTTGGTTTCTGCTGAAAAATTGATCTCAGACTTTCGTTCGGAACGGGTGGCCGGTGAAATAATTGAGTTCTCAAAAATTGCCAACATAACCAGAAGACTTATGGAACGGGCTTTGTCAAATGAAGTCATAACTCCCGGTAAAACCACCATGTTAGAGGTTTGCTGGTGGTTAGAAGAACAGAGAAAAAAACAAGGTCTGGAGAGAGGCTGGTTTCCCACAGTTTTTCTTAGCCCCCCTGATGGCCATGAGATAAGTAACACAGACCGCATCATTCAGCCTGGGGATGTGCTTCAGATCGATTGGGGAATCGGGCGCAACAACTTTTTCACTGATATGAAACGTTTTGCTTATGTCTTGAAAGAAAATGAAAAAGA
>CAZEQD010000114.1:0-3720 GCA_964514305.1 uncultured Eubacteriales bacterium | reverse complement strand
TTAGCGGCTCAATTTGGCTAAAGCTTTCTTGAATTCTTCGGCTATGGCCGATGAAGAGAAAAGATTATGATAAAGGCTAAAGCCTGCCTCGGCTATCTTCCACCTTAATTCTTCATCTTTTTTGAGCAGCAGGATAGATTCTGCCAGGGCCTCAGGATTGGCCATCGGGCACAAAACAGCATTGACATTCGGCTGGAAAACTTCCCTGGCTGCTGGAGAGTCCCCGGTTATTACTGGTTTTTTCATGGCCAGCGCTTCGTAGACCTTGATGGGAATTCCCCGCCGGGCTTTATGGGTGTTGCCGAAAATTCCCAGGCAGATATCTGCCTTCTGAATGTGATAAGGCAGCCTTTGGTAATCTACCCACTCAATAAAGGAGACATTTTGAAGGCGCAGTTTTTGAGCTAAATTGTTAATCTCCTCAGACAGCTGACCTGAACCTATGATTTCGAAGGAGATCTCTTTGTTTTTTTCTAAAATTTTGGCAGCTTTGATAATGTAAGCTATTCCTTGGAGGGGGATGAATTTTCCATAAAAGAGGATATTCAGATGGTTGGAATTATTTTTTATGACTCTTGTTTGCCGGGGGAAGAAATTCGATTCATCAGCGCCCAAGGGGATTTTACAGAATTTTTCTGGGGTAATGTTAAACTCTCGACAGTAATAGTCGAGATAAGTCCTGGTTTCGATAATAATCAGGTCGGCCAGCCGGCAGCTTATCTCGTCAATTAAATGGATAACTTTTGATTTAAACGAGAATTTATTGATATATTTTCTGTCTTCAACCAGGGTCTCATAAAGGGGAAAGACAGGAGTGAAAATCACCGGTTTTCTCCTTATCCTGGCTAAAAACTTGGCCAGGGGCATATCAAAATAACCGTTGTAGCCGACAATAACCACATCATGATCTTCAACAGCAAAAAGATAGCGAGTAGCTAAACGAATATAAATTAACACCAATTGAAAAACAACCTGCAGCAGCGACTTAGGAGTAAAAAACTCCATTTTTTCTCTTGTCTTTTCCCAAAAAGGAAGGTGACATTCTATTGCCTTTATGTTTAAGCGGCGGCAGGCAGTTTTTAGAGTTATTGTCCGCGGAAAAGTACTCTCATAGGTGCCAAAAAAACAAACAGCTTGTTTTCTTTTTTTCTGCTTTTTATTCAATCTTCCCTGTTTAATCTTTCAGCCAATGCTTTTCCTGCCAGAATGTTTTGTTCCATATTTTGATATTCCCACTGGGCATACCTGCCACAGAGGTAAATATTGTGTTCTTTTAAAAAGCGTTTGATTAAGGATACAGCTTGTTGACGCTGATGGTTGTAAATAGCATAGGCATAGGGGAGAGTCAGGATGTGAGTTAAGGTGATTTTATCGTCTGGATAAAGAACCCTGGCTTTCTTCAGGTCTTCAATAGTCCTTTCCACAAGTGTATCTTGGCTGATGGGACGATCTTTTGAAAATGATACTTCAGCACTGACTGCACTTTTCCCCGATGGAACCATGCGAGGAGATTGATTCTGATAATATCCCAATTTATGGAAAATAAAGTCTTTCTCTGGATAATAGACGCGGTGTTTTTCAGATAGAGAAGGTCGGTCGACGCCTATGTTGACAATGTAGAGCGAAGTCCACTTCAATTTTTCAGCAGCCGATTTAATTTCTGAGGGGAGAGAATCGAGAAGCTTGATCAATTCGGGCAAAGGCAGAGTAGCAATTAGTTTTTCATAACCCTTCTCTGTCTTTCCGTTCAACTGGAATGATTTATTTTTTAGAGAAATAGAGGTTACTCTTGAGTTAAGATAAAGATTCTGGATAAAGGGAACAAATGAGTTAAAAATAGCCTGGATTCCTCCCTGTTCAGGGTATATAAAATTAGCATTGATGCCAAGGCAGTGGTCAGACATTTTTAAGCTTCCTTCCAAAACTTCTTCCAGGGAGGGCAGGGGAATAAATTTTCCCATCCAGTCAGCGGTCATTTCTTCTAAGGGAGTGGCCCACTGTTTCAGGTTAAAGGGAATCATAAAATGTTTAGCAATTCCCTTTCCAAAAACTTTATAGATGAACTCTTCAAAATTTTTATAGTTTCCAGGCTTTTCTCCGTATTCCAATTTTGCTTTCATTAAACCCAATATACATTCTTTAACCACTTTTACAGGAAGTCCGTAGAGATTGGCCTGAAATGGGTAACGGGTGTAGGTTTCTTTGGAGTATATCCAGGCTTCACGGGGTAAGCATCTTATATTGTTTTTTAAAAACCTGCCTACCAGGTTCTTTACTTCTTGATGGCGGGCATAGAAGATGTGACCTCCGTAGTCGAAACTGAAGCCGTCGAGGTTTACTGTTCGACATCCTCCTCCGACCTCATCATTCTTTTCCCAAAGGGAATATTGTCTCTTGAGATAATAGGCAGCACTCAGGCCGGCTGGTCCTGCTCCTAAGATAGCAATTGGCTCCATTTAGCAAATTCCTTTCCTGTCTGTTTTTTCTTTGAGATTGATTGGCTTCGCTGGTAATGGCCTGCTTTTATTTCACTTGGGATATTATATTTATATTTTGTAAAAAAAGAGGGGGTATTCCTTTTAAGGATAGACGGCCAAAGCAAGCACAACTTTTTCTTCCCATTATTGTCATTGTAATGAGCGGCGCGAGGAAGCAATCTCATCTGTAATACTGATTTATTTCTTCAGCAACTTTCTTGCCGCTTGAAATAGCATGGTCCATGTTAAAATATTCCCATTCGCCAAAACGGCCGCAGGGCAATATATCTTTTTTCCGCAGAAAGTCATGAATTATATTGACATTCTTCCTGTGATTAAGGTCGTAGATAACATAGGCACATTTAATATCGGCCACATCAGCCACCAAGATTTTATCGTCTGGCCGTAAAATCTTGGCCTTCTGTAGGTTTTTAATGACTCTCTCGGTCAAATTCTCCCGGCCGACTCTCTTGTGTTGAGAATAGGAAATTTCGGTGGTTACCGAGCTGCAGCCAGTGGGAGTAGTATAGGGAGAAAGATTCATGGGGAAGCTTATTCGATGAAAGAGAAAATCCGGCTCGTAGAAATAAATATAGTGGTAAGGACTAATTTTTCCCCTGTCTATGCCCAGGTTCACACAATAGACAGAGTTATTCTTAAGCTCCTGAGCAGCTTTCTTGACTGAAGCCGGAGCTTCATCTAAACGCTTGACGATTTCAGGCAGGGGGAGGGTAGAAATTAGCTTATCGTAATAGACCTTCTTGTTGTTTTTAAATTCTACATATTTTTTGTTTACATAAATAGTAACTACCTCATGGTTAAGATTGATGTTTTTTACTTTAGGTAGAAAAGCACTGGGTAGAGCTTCGATCCCGCCGTGATAGGGATACCAGAATTCAGTGTTGAAGCCAAAAAGCTGGGGATTATCACGAAGAGCACCTTCCAGCAAATCTTCCATTGACAGGCGGGGAACCCGGTTCCAGACCCAATCAAAATTCATCTGGGAAGGGGGAATAGTCCAGATTTTTTCGGCATATGGAATCATCAAATGCTTGGCTATGCCCTGGCCAAAATTCCAAATAATCCATTCTTCGTAATTGCGGGGCTTTTTATCTTTTTTCTTTAAGGTGTTATAAAAACCAAGGATACAGTCTTTGACTACTGACACCGGCAGCCCATGAAGATGGGATTGAAAGGGGAAGCGGGTATAAACATCACAGAATTTATGATAAATCCAGGCTTC
>CAZEQD010000113.1:0-3759 GCA_964514305.1 uncultured Eubacteriales bacterium | reverse complement strand
TTGCTTAAAGGTCTATTTTCGTAACCAGCTATGGCTCTAATGAGCCGCAATTTTTTATCAGGAAGTCTCAATGTTGTTGCTCCCATGTTATTATCAGCTCTACGTAAATAATAATACCATGATATCATAATTTCAATGAAGGTGGTAAATTTTCGATGACCATTGAGCGGTTGTAACACTAAATATGGCATAATAAGAGCGATTCACGGCTGCTCTGTATCTGCCTAAATCAAGCAGCTCTTTGGCAGTCTCGATATCCTCCTGGGCGGAATCAAGACGGACTTCTATTAGAACTCTGGTTTTTTCATCCATAAATCTATTCCATCTCTCCGAATATTGTTATAGAAGGGGTCACCATAATTTTTGTGCCATTCATAGGTGGCTCTGTCCATAGCCAAAGGGGAAAGAATGACATCCGTTTCCAGAATAATATCAAAACAGGCCATGCTCATTTCATCTCTACAGGAACTAAAGTATTTTGTATAAGCTACCGCCATTAGGTTTTTAGTATCTTCTCATTTTTATCAATTTTCTTCAGGACTTGCTGGAGGAGCTGTTTGCTATAAATAGCAGATGAATTACAGTGGGATTTTTTATTTTTGCGAAATAGATAAGAGTAGCTGGATAGAAAAATAGGATAGCTTTCAGAACAGCTAATCGAGGAAAGGAATATGGATGCTGATGCTGATTTACTATTTGGTCCATCATCAACGCTTTTTCTCTGGTGTGGGTATCATTTTTAGATGCTTATTTTATTTAAAACATGGGTAGAGAGTCAAGAGTAAATTGTCCAGATAGTCGAGATGGTGGGGAGAGCCGGGAAAGATAAAAAGAAGGTTAAGGTAAGAGCAGCCATTTCCAGAGAGGGACAAATTTTATCTTTCTACCTTTTAGTGTTTCTTCTTTTTCATAATCCCAGCTAATTACTAATAAGTCATCACAGTCTAATTCCTCATTGGCTTCAGAGAGTGCCTTCAATTCTCTTTTTTTTACGTTTAACTCTTCTATATCAAAACAGACCTGAATCAGCCTCTGGATCGTGTTTCCTTTTTTTAGAAGAAAATCAATTTCCCTTCCGTTTCTTGTTCTATAATAAAAAAGATTCTGGTTTATTTTATATCCTTTCCTTAGAAGCTCTGTAAATACTAAATTTTCCATTAGCCTACCGATATTTCTAGAAAATTGAAATGATTTGGCTAAGATTAAACCATTGTCTACCAGATAAATTTTTTTGGATGCTTTGAGCTGCTCTTTTATTTTGAGTGAAAATCTGTTTAAGGAAAAGAAGAGGAAAGCTTCTTCAAGATATTTTAGATAATTCTGGACAGTATTAGTACTTCGGAATTCGAGAATATTTTTTACCTTGGTAAAGCTGAATTGGCAGCAAAAATTAGTAATTAAGTACAGAGCCAACTCGTAGATTTTTTGAGAAAATCGAACATTATGTCTTTTTACTACATCTTTAAATAAAATTGCATCAAAGAGGGTTTCTAAGTATAACCTTGGGTCTATTTCTTTGACAACAATCTCAGGAAAGCCTCCTTTTGTTATATATTCATGCAGGATGTTTAGAATTTTCCCCTGCATCTGGGGAAGCTTTAAATATTCCTCCTCTAATTTAAAATCTTTAGCCAGTAAAAACTCTTTAAAGCTAAAGGGTAAGATTTCTATTGAGATATATCGTCCGGTTAGTACTGTAGCTAATTCTCTACTTAAGAGCCTGGCGTTTGAGCCTGTAATAATTAAGTTATGGCCTCTTCTCTGAAGCTTATTAACAAATATTTCCCATTTTTCTAAATTCTGGATTTCGTCAAATAAAATAAATTTATTCTCAGGGTAAACTTGAGAGATTCCTTTGATAATTTCATCCGAGTTATTTATTTTTAGGAGATTGTCGTCGTCAAAGTTTACATAGGCAAAATTTTTATTTTTGAGAAGCAGTACAGAAAATACAGATTTTCCTGCCCTTCTGGGGCCGGTAATAACTTTAATTAAATCATGGTCTAAATACTCTTTAGCCCGAGAGAGTTTTTCCCGAGAAATATATTTTTCTGAAAGAAGCCTATCTTTTTCTACTTTATGCTGTAAAATGATATTTTCTATCATTTTTATATTTTAGTGAATATTATTAGCATTTTTTGTTCACTATAATGAATTTAGTGGCTAAAATTAATTTTGTCAAGTTGTTTATATTAAGATTTTTCCTATCTTGGGGTGGGAATCGAGATAGTCTGGATAGTCGGGAGGGTCCTGATAGCCGGGAAAAGGGGAGGCGAGAAAAGGTCAGGGCGGGAAAAGCGGGGAAGGGCAAGAAAAAAGAATTTAAGGCATTTTAGCCTTATTAATGGGAAATAAAACTATTCCATCTGCTATCATCCGAGAGATTACCGGCTTTAATCTTTTGTATTCATCATCTGAATATACATGGGGCTCAAGTGAGCGTATATCCATTATTTTCTTTACTGTGGCAAAGGCCTCTTCTCTCGCTTTGCCTCTGTAGACAACAAGAAGGTCGATATCACTGGCTACTGTGTAGTTTCCCTGGGCATAAGAGCCAAACAAAACTACAAATGATAAGGGAATTTTCTCTGAAAGCTCTTTTATCTTTTTCCTTAGTTTTTGGATTAGCTCTTCTTTATCATATTTTGGATAAAAGATCTGAACAGTATTTAACGATTCTTTCCGCATATTCTATTAGCCTCCTTGCTTCTTCTTTTATGTATCGGCTTCTGGGCGAACCAGATGGATGGGCGTTTGGATAT
Organism: uncultured Eubacteriales bacterium; assembly: GCA_964514305.1. Taxonomy (GTDB): domain Bacteria; phylum Acidobacteriota; class Aminicenantia; order Aminicenantales; family Aminicenantaceae; genus CAZEQD01. The sequence goes on along the minus strand of CAZEQD010000113.1, from coordinate 997 downwards.
CTAGTGGGAATATATGCCTTATCAAGCTCTAATGCTTGATCTGATAATTCCTCTGGAATATCATGCTTTTTTGAAAGCTCCCTCAGCAGGTCCGCTACTGAATGACCCCAGGCTTCTGCTCCCATCCTCTGAAAAACCGCCTTGGTAGCTTTCTCTGCAGCTTGTTGAGCTGAAAAACAAGCCCAGTTATAGAAGCCTCCCTGCATATCATTTCGAGCATGTTCCAAATCCCCCTTTGCTTCGTCCATCCAATCTTTACTACGCTCCACTTTGATATCTCCTTTTTTTGTGACAATAGAAAAGTTATTTCGGTAGATATTCTAACATAAGAGATGTAATTGGGGAAGGTCCAGATAGTCGAGAGAGTCCGGACAGTCGGGATAGTCAAGATGGTCAAGATAGTTGAGATAGGCGGGAAAAGCGGGAAAGTGAGAAAGGGTCAAGATAGTTTGGAAAGTCGAGAGTCAAGATGGTCTAGATAGTCAGAATAGTCTATATAGTCCGGGAAAGTGGGAAAGGCGTACATAAAAATGCCAAATAAAAATCAGATAAGCTCTCCTCTTTGGAGGCTTTATCGTAGACTCTTTTCGCTGGTTTGGTAAGGACTATTTCCCAGATTTCTTTTTGCGCCACTTAACAGTCTCACCTTTTTCTGAGGCTTTTAGGCCCTGTTTTATTGCATCAACCCAGTCAGGTCGGGAAAGGATCTCAAGAGTCTCCTGGTGTCTTTCTGCATATTCATCTATGAGTTCTGAGAGTATATCCTTGATGTTCCTTTTCTCAACACTGGCAATAATTTTGAGGGTGTCTCTCTTGTCCTCGGGAATTCTTACGGTTGTTGTAGACATGTTCAATCTCCTGAAATTAGTCTACTTGTTTCAGTTTTTGCTGTCAAGCTTTCGTGCCTTATTGTTAATGGTAAAATAAAGGACCTAAAAATGGCAAAGAAAATGGCCCACCCTTTCTATAGCTGATTGGAAGATAAGCCAATGTCATA
>CAZEQD010000112.1:0-3854 GCA_964514305.1 uncultured Eubacteriales bacterium | reverse complement strand
GCCCGCAAAGAAGTTGATATGCGAATTTCCAGTGTGCCCACTATTTTTGGAGAGAAAATTGTGGCTCGTATTCTAGACCGAGAGATGTTGAAGTTGGATTTGACCAAGTTGGGATTTGAACAAAAATCTCTCGATGTATTTAAAAGAGGGATTTCTCGTCCGTGGGGAATTATTCTGGTTACTGGACCTACGGGAAGCGGTAAAACAAATACTCTTTATTCTGCTATTTCTACCTTAAATTCTATGGAGAAAAACATTATTACGGCTGAAGATCCAGTCGAGTTTCATATTCCGGGAATAAGTCAAGTTCAGATGAAAGAGGAAATTGGTTTAAGTTTTTCTTCGGCCCTGAGGAGTTTTCTCCGTCAGGATCCAGACATTATGCTGGTGGGAGAAATGAGAGATTTTGAGACAGTGGATATCGCTATTAAAGCCGCCTTAACTGGACATCTTGTCTTTTCTACTATCCACACTAATGATGCGGCCAGCACCATAGCCAGATTAGTTAATATGAATATTGAGCCCTACCTTATTGCTGATTCAGTCGTAATGATTGTGGCCCAAAGACTGGTAAGAAGATTGTGTAAAAAATGCAGAGTCAAGCAAAAAATAACACCCGAAGCCTTAGTTGATATTGGTTTTTCACCAGAAGAAGCAAAGGAAATAACTGTTTACAAACCCCAAGGCTGCAGCCTTTGTAACAATACTGGTTACAAAGGCAGAATAGGTTTGTTTGAAGTGATGGAAATCACCGATGATATCAAAGACCTTATTTTAAATAGAGCTCAGTCTTATCAAATCAAAAAGAAGGCTATTGAACAGGGAATGATTACTCTTCGTCAGAGCGGGTTAATTAAAATAAAAGAAGGAATAACTTCTCTCGAGGAAGTTTTAAGAGAGACAATCAAAGATTCGGAGGGCTAAAATGGAATTAACTATTCGCGAATTATTGAAAAAGACAGTCGATATGGATGCCAGCGATTTACATATAACGACTCATATTCCGCCACGGATAAGAGTTCACGGCAGCCTGGTCACCCTTGATTACCCGCCTTTATCTCCGTCGGAGACCAAAGCTTTAGCCTACAGCGTTTTGAATGATAGACAGAAAAAACAGTTTGAGGAAAAGCTAGAACTTGATTTTTCCTTTGGCTTTCAAGGATTAGGGCGGTTCCGGGGCAATGTCTTTATGCAGAAAGGAGCCGTGGCTATGGCCTTACGGCGTTTCCTTCCTTATGAATTTAGCTTCACTAAGCTTGGTATCCCTCAGAGGCTGGCTCAGCTTTGTTTTTTACCTCGAGGGTTAATCATCGTCACCGGTCCCACAGGCTGCGGAAAATCAACAACTCTAGCCTGTTTGATTGACCATATCAATAAGGAAAGAAGTGTCCATATTGTAACCATTGAAGATCCTATTGAATATTTTTTCACTCCCAAAAAAGCTATTATTAATCAGCGAGAACTTCATGTGGATACCCTTTCTTACCCGAATGCTCTTCGTTCTGTGTTGAGGGAAGATCCTGATGTAGTCTTGGTCGGGGAGATGAGAGATTTAGAAACGGTGGAAGCAACTTTAAGAGTAGCTGAAACAGGCCATTTAACTTTTTCGACCCTTCATACTAATTCTGCCGCCGAAACTATTTCTCGAATTGTAGATATTTTCCCCTCTCAGTACCAATCGCAGGTAAGGATTATGCTTTCTATGAGCTTGGAAGCAGTCATTACTCAGGCTTTACTCCCTCGAGCTGATGGTCAAGGCAGAGTCTTGGCTATGGAGATTCTTATCCCTAACTCAGCCATTAGAAATTTGATAAGAGAGAATAAAATTCATCAGATATACGCCACCATGCAGATGGGGCAGGAGAAATTTGGGATGCAGACTTTTAACCAGTCTCTGGCAAGTCTTTATTTTAAGCGCTTGATAACTCTGGAGACGGCCATGAATGTTACTTCCAAACCTGAGGAGTTAACAGATATTATTCAGCGAAGAGAGGGGCTTAAAGTAACCTCTGCAAGCTACTCTCCTCGCCAAATTAGAAAATAAAGAGGTTTAAAATGCCAACTTTTATCTGGAAAGGGAAAAACCGTTACGGTGACGTTGTTGGAGGCGAAAGGGTAGCTCATTCACCGGAAGAGATAACCAGAGCTCTCCAGCGGGAACAAATTACAATTTTTGACATTTCCCGTAAGAAAACAGGAATAAATATTCCTTTCTTTAAAAGAGAGAAAGTCAGACTGAAAGATTTAGCTGTTTACAGCCGACAGCTTTCGGTCCTTATTGATGCTGAGTTACCTTTGATTCAGAGTTTAACTATTCTGGCTGAACAGACGAAAAATAAATATTTTAAGAGTGTTATCAACAAGATTAGAGAAGATGTAGAAGCTGGTTCAACTTTAAATCAGGCAAAAAGGAAATTCCCCAGAGTTTTTGATGATCTTTACTGTAATCTTGTTGCTTCTGGAGAGCAAAGCGGTTCTTTAGACATCATGCTGAGGAGATTAGCCGAATATTTAGAAAAGATTGTTAAAATCAGGTCTCAAGTCCGTCAGGCCTTGATATATCCCGTGGCCGTAATATCTTTTGCTATTCTTGTCGTTATCTTTTTACTCTGGAAGGTGATACCTGTTTTTGCATCAGTTTTTCTGGAGTTAGGGGCTCAACTTCCATCCTTAACTATGGCTGTTATAACTCTCAGTAATTTTGTCCAAAAGTATATTTTGCTGATTGCTATCGGTTTTATTGTCCTATTGTTTCTCTTTCGCTATATACGGCGAACGCCAAATGGGCGAAAAGCTATAGATAAAATGCTGCTCAAAATTCCTCTCTTTGGAAAAATCTTCGAGAAAGTGGCCCTTGCCCGGATAACCAGAACATTAAGCACTCTTCTCTCAGGTGGAGTGCCTATGCTGGAAAGTCTTAAAATTACTTCATCCACTGCCAGCAATGTGATTATTGAAAATTACATTATGGAAGCACGCAAAATGGTAGCTGAAGGAACAAGCCTGACTGATGCTTTTAAGGAAACAGGCCAATTCCCTTTTATGTTAACTCAAATGGTTGGTGTAGGAGAAGCCACTGGAACTATGGATGAGATGCTGACCAAGCTGGCTGATTTTTATGATGAAGAAGTTGAGGCATCAGTAGCTTCTCTCCTTTCAGTTATGGAACCTGTTCTTCTTATTGTAGTAGGAATAATGGTTGGAGGCTTAGTTATTTCCATGTATTTACCAATTTTTAGCCTGATGCAGCAATTCTAATATCTAAGTAAGGATAAAAAAGAAAATAATGGACACCCAAAGAAAATATTTACTTTCCTTCATCCTTCTGCGCTTGATTATTGTCACTTCTCTTCTTGTTTCAGCCGTAATTATTCAATTCAGCACTTCCACTTTCCTTCCTCTTAATCCTTTTTATTATTTGATTCTTACTTTTTATTTATTTTCATTTGTGTATTTTCTCCTTTATCTCTGGAACAAGTCTTATGCTCTTCAGGTTTATTTCCAGATTTTAGTTGATGTTCTGTTGATTACTGCTCTCGTCTATATTTCAGGAGGTTTGAAGGGAAGCTTTTATTTTCTTTATATCTTCGACATCATCGCCGCCAGCATAATTCTTTCCAGCCGGGCTTCTTTTCTGACAGCAGCTCTTTCAGCCATTTTTTTCGGTCTTTTGGTAGAAGGAATGTATTTTAGAATTATTCCTTTTTTTAATAATGAACAGCAAATAGAGCTTTCCCTTGGAGTGGTTACCAATAATATCGTTATTTCCTGGGGAGTCTTTTTTTTAGTAGCTTTGCTGATGAATTTTCTCAACCGGAATCTAAAAAAGACCAAGGAACAACTCCGTCAGGCTC
>CAZEQD010000111.1:0-3901 GCA_964514305.1 uncultured Eubacteriales bacterium | reverse complement strand
CAATATTGTCAACCTTATAGGGATTAAAAACACAGGGCATAACATTGCCATTCCAATCAATGTAGAAATATCCACCCGGCTTGCCAGCCGAAATACAGCCGTTACTGACTGCTCCGCAATTCCAGAAATCAGCCATAAAAATTCCTTTCTCTCTAATTAACTGCCAGGTCTTAAGATACATTTCCAATCGCTGTTGAGGAGTAACCATTAAATCCAGGGTAAAGCTGCGGCCAATGGGCATGTACTGGAATATCCAGCCGTAAAGAACTCCATGCTGATTAAAATAATAATCAATAAACTCATCACTCATAATAATCTCGGCATTATGGCGGGTAGCAGTGATAGAGATGCCATAAGGAACTCCGACCTTGCTCAGATTCTCGAAAGCTCTGAGAATCTTTTGATGGACACCTTTCCCCCGCCTCTTATCTGTCTCTTCCTCAAAACCCTCCACCGAAATAGCCGGGGTTATGTTGCCTACCTCGGCAAATTTCTCGGCGACTTCCTCATTGATAAGTGTGCCATTAGTATACATGAGGAAAAAAGTATCTGAGTGCTCCCGGGCTAAATCAAAGATAGTTTTGCCCTGGCTTTTGTAAACTAAAGGCTCACCGCCAGAAATTACAGTAAAATGTGAATTCCATAATTCCTTTTGTTCTCTTACTACCCGAGTCACGATATCAAAATCTAATCTTTCTCTTGAACTTCGAAAGCTGTTGGCATAACAGCCTATACATTGAAGATTACAGTTCTTGGTTGGACTTATGGTCACAAAGCCAGGCGGCTTAAAGCCATGTTTTTCTTGAAATGCTTTTATTTTATCATCGCTTTTCCAGTAAATATTTTTGAACGAATTCAGAAATTTTGTCCAAACTTCCTTGGAAATCTGCCCGCTCCTTAAGCCTCTATCAATGGCATACATCATGTTGCGGGCCATATAAAATTTATCTTCCTGTACCTTACGGGGAAATTTTTCCTTATCCCTTTCTAAGTATTCTTTGTATAACTTCTTTTGGATTCTATTAATTAACAATTTACGGGGAAGACTGTAAGCAAGAGATGAAATCGGAATTCCTTTCACGGGACTTTTTAAATTATTGTTCTTTTTCCTCATTTTTCCCTCCTTTATCAACTAAAATATTGGACTATTTTAGTTTTATATTCGGTCTTCCTAAAAAAAAATTTATCTTCTTAATATGCCTTTAAACAAAACCTCCAACAGCTTTTCAACATTCCTTTCTAATTCAGGAACAGGAACCTTTTCTGACCAGGGGTATTCAAGCCCCTTTAAAGCAGCCAGGATGACAAAAGCTGTCAATTTGATATCACGGATTATAAATATTTTCTTCTCAATCCCTTCTTTAAGGATCTTTTTGACAATTTCTATTTCTCGGTTAAAATCCCTCCCTCTTATCTTCTCGATAAAATCATGGCGCTTTAAGAATTCATCCTTAAGGGCACTATAAATATTGGCCAGTTCATTTAAATACTTCAGTCTGGTTAGAACAAAAGCTTTGAGTTTTTTCTGGGGAGTTTTTTCCTTATCAATAGCTTCATTTATCTTCTCGTTTAAAATATTGCTCTCTTTTTCCACTACTTCCTTATAAATATCTTCTTTGCCTTTAAAATAATGATAAATAGTTGCCTTACCCATGCTGGCTGCTTTGGCTATCTCATCTACAGTCGTTTTAACAAAGCCAAAACGGGCAAAAAGCTCTTGGGCGGCGCCGATAATATTTAACTTTTTCTTTTTTTCCATTTTATCTTCAAGAACAGAATATTCGACCATATTGGTTTTTTGTTCTAAATATAGAATAAATAAAAAACCTTAATTTGTCAATACTTTTATGGCTCTTTGAATTATTTTTTTCCTGAGAGTAAATAAATATGGATGATATTAGGCGTTAGGCCAATGGTCGTTCATCCTCGTCAACAGCCCTGCCCCTAATAAGATGATCAAAAAATAGATCATTGTCTATTATTGATATTTTCTGGCTCCAGACATAATATAAAATCAACAGAAGTCATGAAAATCATTTTAGAAAATCATCGATACTAACAGGAGGAAAAATGTTTAAACATCAATCAATCTTGGCTATCATTGTTTTCTCTATTTTGGCCTTCTCTTCTGGCGTCTCAGCCACTCCAAAGAGATCAATTTCAGGCAGGATAGAATATAAAGGTCAACAAAAAGGAAATATCATTGTCAAATTATATAAATTAAATCTTTCTGGCCAAGGAAAGCCGCAACTGCTCCAAAAACGAGAGATATTTGGGGCCAAGGAGCCTATTAAAACCCTAACTCTAAAAGAGCCTGGGTTATATACTTTCAGTGATCTTGCTCCTGGCTATTATTCTGTCTTAGCTTTCCTCGATGCGGATGGCGACCAAAAGCTGAGTTTCAGTCCACCAGAACCATTTGGCTGGTTTTCATCTGAAAAAGGGGGGAGATGGGCGGCCATTGACCTCCACCAATCTGATTTTAAGCAAGCAGACTTTAAGCTCCGTACTCCCACCCCTTTTCCGCCAAAAGAAAAACATACCTCCCACGGTGCCCTGCGCTGGCTAAAAAGACTGCCTGTCCTCCAGCTCTGGGGAACGGCAGAAGAGCGGGGCTTTGCTCACGGCTATTTAGTTGGCCGACAGATCATTGATTTTTTTAAATTCTACATCATAGAAGACAGCTGGCATTCAGCCCAAGCCTACCAACAAACCTTTGTCCCTTTTTTAGAAAGTCATTTTAGCTATCCGCCTGATTATCTTAAAGAATGTCAAGCTGTGATTAAAGGCATGAAAGCTTCGGGAATCAAGATGAGGATCGATTGGTTAGCCCGTGATTTCAATTTGACTGACTTGCTGGCCATTAATTCCTACATCGAGAAGCGCGCTGCTTTTCCTGTTTCCCCGGCTTCTTCCTGCACTCAATTTGCTTTCTGGGGAGATCAAACTCAAGGCACTGAGCTTAACAGAGGGTTGGTAGCAGCTCGGAACATGGATGGAGAATGCGACCTACGCAAAGTAACTGTTAGTCATTTCCTTCTGTTTGCTGTTGATCCGGCGGAGTCAGGACATAAACGATGGTTCTCAGCCATGTGGCCAGGTTTTGTGGGCACCCTTTCCGGTATCAATGAGGAAGGCCTCTACAGCATGGAAAATGCTGGCGGCACCGGAGCTGGGCAGGTAGTCAGTGGCCTCACTCCTTGCACCTGGATTCAACGTTATATCCTTGAAACTCAAGGAAAAGAGGCCACCCCGAAAAGCATTCTTAAGGTTATGGAAAAATTCAAGAATAGCGCTGGAGGAATTACAGCTCCGGGCTCGATCATTCTCTGGGCTGTCCCTTATAATCGTCAACAATCTCCAGCCTTTGTCTGGGAAGGTGACCGCTTCGGCGGCCTTATGCGTCAGCCAGTTGATGTTCGGCCCAAAGAGGCTACAAACATCATGGCTGCCAACCACTATTTAGTTTATGGACATGATCCTTTTCAACCCAGCCTTTCATTTAAAAGACCAATATCCTTTTCTTCTCTCTGGCGGTATGAAGCCGGCCGCAATATGCTTGAGGCCTGGTCACGAACAGGAAAGGCCTTGGATGTGGCTGAAGCCATAAGACTGCTTCAAACTGTCTCCCACGGGACCACCGAGTATTCGGTAATCTTCTCAGCCAATGAAAAGCGTATCCTGGTCGCAGTCGATGACCTTAAGACCAATATGTGGGATGCACCCTATATGAAATGGATCGAATTTAAATTTGATGAGCTGTTTCAACATTGAGTGTAAACGGAAAAAATATACTTTTAAAAAAGATTTGATCATCCTTATTATGATTTATAAAAATAACTAGATTAAACGGCCCGATGAGGACATCGGGCCCTACAATTCTAATATAAATTCAAGTCTT
>CAZEQD010000110.1:0-4054 GCA_964514305.1 uncultured Eubacteriales bacterium | reverse complement strand
TCATCTTATTCCTCCTTTTCTCGTTTAAATTTATGGAAATTGGCGCAGTTCTCAATTTCACAAAACGCAATTCTGCCTTGATTGATTAAAAAAAAGTATATAGCAGAGGCAAAATTTTATGTCAATAAAAATCCCACAGTCGTAAGCATCTTTTTTCCGTGATTGAAAAGAAGAAAGGCTCACCTTAAATTGTGAATGAAAAAAGCAAAAATCACAGGAGGTGAACCATGAAGGGCCTGTTGTACCCATTTACCAAACCAAATTTACTGATTTTAGCGTGAGATCTTACTTCAATTGATTCTTTGTAAATTCAGCCGGAGTCATGTTGTTTAGGAAAAATCCTTAACATTTTTAGTGAAAAAACAGTATAGTCATATGGATGAAGAATGAAGAAGAACTCATTGAAGAAGTTCTGGATGGCAACTTTGATTCTTTCGCTGCTCTCCTTCATCCGTATCGCCAATTAATCCTGAACATAGGTTATCGAATGACAGGAAATTATGAGGAAGCCAAAGAAATAAGCCAGGAGGTTCTTTTAAAAATTTTCAGACATCTAAAATCATTTAAGAAGTGCCACTGCTTTAAGAACTGGATTTATAAAACAACTATTAATTGCGGCCGCGATTTTCTGAAGAAAAGAAGTAAACACCTAAAAGCAGTCAAAAGCCAGGAAACCTTTCCATCTGGGAGAGAGACGTCTGAACCTGAGGACCGTTACTTAATCCTGGAAATAAGAGAAAATATTAAACGCTGTCTCTAGGTTTTAATCCCCCATGAAAAAGCTATTTTCCTTCTCAGAGATGAACAGGGCCTTTCTATTAAAGAAACGGCCAGAATTGTGGGCTGCTCCAGCCTGAGTGTTAGAGCTCATCTCTGTCGTGCCAGGAGGAAAATAAGAGATCAATTCTTAAAAATCTATTCTCTTCACCAGGAGGCCAAAGGATGAACTGCAAAAAAGCCCGAAGTCTTCTTCCCCTCTTGGTAAGAGGGGACCTTTCTTCCAAAAAAAACGAAGGCCTTAAAAAAGCATCTTCAATCCTGTCCTGGCTGTCAGCAAGAGCTGCGCTCCTATGACTTATCACTAAAGATAGCAAAAGAATGGCTCAAGAAAGACCAGGTTTTATGGAAAGAGGCTGATTGGATAAAAGCCATGGAAAAATTTAAAGAGCAACCAGAAAAACTCAAAACATTTCTTTCCCGACCCTTTGCTTCTTGGCCTTTTAAAGCAGTCTGGACTTATGCCTTGATAGCCGCTGTGACCTTTGTTCTTATTATCTTTGTGGCTAAGTCCTGGCTTGGGAAAAAGAATATAGAGATGGCCGCCAACCAAAATTTACCATCCTCAGAAAAAGTGGAAAAAAGCCTCCAGCCAGCTTCTTTCCAGGATATTATTTCCATGAGATTGGTTTCCAAAGAGACCGGACTTAAGATAATCTGGGTTTTTAATAAAAATTTTGAATTGGAGGAGAAAAAATGAAAAAAATAGCAACTTTTTCCATTATTTTTTTAATGGCAGGAATTCTGGCAACGCTTCATGCCGTACAACAGACTAGCGAGCTGCGCAAAGAAGTAATTAAGATTAACTATATTAATCTTTATGAAGCTAGAGATCTTGCCAGAAAATTTTTAACTGGGAAGGGAAAGCTGGAAATCATCATAGAGAATAATATCTTAATAGTAGAAGATATACCTGAAGTGGTCGACAAGATCGTCTCTCTTCTCCGAGAAATAGACATCAAGTCAGTTGACCTTGAGTTTCGAGTTGATCTTATTTTAGGTTCCACCTTGGCCCCCGTAAAAGAAGCCAATAAAGAAATAAAAGAGAAAACAGATAAGGAGCTCAACTCAGACCCATTGATAAAACAGCTGAAGTCGCTGTTAAAATACAGCTATTTTCAAAGGCTTGATTCATCGATAATTAAAGTTCAGGATAACAGCATCTCTTCTCAGAGGTTGGGTTCAGAAGGTTTAAGCTTTAAACTCCGGCTTCACCCTCGCTATATAAAAGAAGGCAGCCAGGATACCTATCAAGTCGAACTCAGGATGTCGCAGCATAAAGGTTTCAATCCTGAAGGAAAGGAAATAAGCTTAACCCTGATTGACACCACCTTCCATCTTAAAAGCGGTGAAAGGACGGTAGTTGGGGTTTCCAAGCTGGATGGCGGCGATAAGGCCCTAATTCTAATTCTTTCTGGAAAAGTGATTAAATAAGGCCTTAAAACAGAGATAAAGTTAATAACTTAGATTATTCCCAGATAATTTAACTTCTCCTGAATTACTATTTTACTATTTCACTTAAAAATTAAGAGGCACGTAGCCCATGAAGAAAAGGAAAAAGAAGGCATTTCAGTCCACCATCTTTTTCAAACTTTTTGTCAGGAACAATTATAAAATAGTTTAGACTGAAAAGGCTAACTTTAAAAGGAGTATATAATTTTAAAGACTAAGCCTCTGCCTGGAGCATCAACCCCTTTTTCGTCGGCTGAAAGGCGATAGGTCCTATTTAAAAGATTGCGGCCTATGGCCAAAATGGTAGCTTTTTCGTTTATCTTATAACCGATAATTAAGTTCAGAAGAGTATAGCCATTTATCTTCATCTCCAGGGGACCCGGATCTTTTTTAGCTGCGGTCAAAGTCAGCCTGGGCTCTATCCATAATTTTCCAGGAGAAAATTTGGTCCACAGAGTCAGGCGGGAGGGGGGAATATAGTTTAGAGGCTGGTCGCTATCCTTTTCTCTACCTTTAATATGATGGAAATTGACAAATAACTCCCAGCCTTTAGCTAGAGGCCAATAGAATTCCCCTTCAAGGCCGTTGATACGGCCCTTGGCTATATTTCTGTAAAAATATTCCTCTTCCTCCTGGCCTTTATACTTCTGGATCATGTTGCTTATCGAATTGCTGAAACCATAAATTGAGGCATAAAACTTCTGATGGAGGTAGCGAAAGCCAAAATCAAGGTTGAAACCGTCTTCTGGTTTTAAGTCAGGATTGCCGAAGACTGTTCCTCTTCCGGTTAAACCTGTGTAGAAAAGTTCGCTGATGGTCGGAAATCGAAAAGAACGGCCGGCGTTGACCAGAAAAGAAAGCTGAGGAGTAAGCTGAAAGAGGGACCCCACATAGCCTGTTAAAGATTGATCACTTCGGGCTAAATTGTGAGGAGCGTTACTGAGATTACTGGTCTTTATGTAATCAAAACGGCCACCGACATTTAAAGTTAGTGACTTCGATACTTTAATCTTATCATCGATATAAAAGCCGAGATTATCTCTGGCCGCTTCCGAGAGAGAGGTTTCTTTTGTGAGGGCAGTTAGGTGGCCCTCCTGGTCAAATTTCCATTCAGTATTGCTATCATTCACTCCTCGCCGGCCAAAATAGTCAAACCCGATATTTAGGGTGTGGGTTGATGTCAATTTTTTATTAGCTCGGAGCTTAAAGCCAAAATTTGTGCCCTTAATCTTGGCCAGATTTCGCTTTTCCACGGCCAGGGACTCACTCAAGTTTTCTTTTTTTGTTTCCAGCGAAGGCAGGAGCAGATAGAAACTGGCATTTAAACTGTCTAGGGATATCTTATTTTTGAGGGTGTAGCCAAAGGAAAGAAGCGTATTTCTCTCTTCAGGATACCATCTCGGTTTGAGCTTTGAAGTAGGGCTAGGTTTACCTATGTCCACTCCTCTGTAAGTGAATAAAGTGAGATAGAAGAGAGAATTTGTCCCTTGCCGGTTCATTTTAAACATGAGGTCATAATCTGAGTAATGAGATTGCTCAATTTTGCCGGAGGGTGAGGAATAATCGTCAGCCTTCTTGCCATTAGTCATCAGTAAAAAGCCGTATTTGCCTGAGGAGCCGCTCAAATTGAAAGAGCCAGCCTTTTCATTATTGACCGTGTTATAGCCAAACTGGAATCTACCTTTGAGGGGTGAGTATGGAGCTGGAGATCTGGTAATTATATTAATAACGCCTCCAACTGCACCTGAACCATAAAAGACAGAATAAGGCCCCCGATTTATCTCCAGATGATCAATATCACTTAAACTAATAAGTGAGCCGCTGG
>CAZEQD010000109.1:0-4078 GCA_964514305.1 uncultured Eubacteriales bacterium | reverse complement strand
AGTGGATAATGCCCCATCAAAAAGCGGTTAGCGCCCAAAACTTTGCTGGGGAGAACGAGCCGCACGGAGTGGTTATTAACTATTATCTAAAGCAGCCGGTTGAAGATGGGGTAATTATTAAGATTATGGAAGGCAAAAGAGTAATTAACGAGCTTAAAGGCAGCAACAAAGCAGGCTTAAACAGAGTGGAATGGTACATGACCAAAAAACGTAAAAGAACCAAAGAAGAAATCGTCCGCTGGGAGAAAGAACAGGAACTTCTAAAAAACATGGTGGAATTTTACTGTCATTACGATGAAGTTGATTATTACGGCGATCCAGATGAAGAAGTGGATAAGTGGGGAAGATCACTGCGAACTTATGTATTACATAGGCCAGGTATGACAGATCGTCTGTATGCATATACAAGAGTTCGTCCGGGTAATTATAAAGCGGTCCTCCTCTGTGGAGGTAAAAAATTAATTCGTAATGTATTAATTCTTAAAGACTACTGGTATGATGATTAAAGCTAGTGTACAATTTTATTCACAATTTTTGATTTTAAGTATGATCCGAAAATGCGTTACTTTTTTATAAAAAGGTACCATTTTCTAGGTAATAATTTTAATATCTCTTTAAAATCATTTCTTCATTTAATAAATCCTAGCTAAAAAAGGAGGATTATCTTATGAGAAAGAAACCCATTAAAAAATCCATTTTAACCATCATTCTTTTCTATCTTTTTCTATTCTCTCTGGGAGCAGCTAAAGAAACAGGAGAAATTACAGTTGACTGGATATACAATGAAGAATGCAAAAAAATAACTGATCTTCCTCATTTCCTCTGGCTAAGTGACAATAGTCTGCTTCTATATGATACCCGGAAACCTGAAGAAGAGCGGACCTTTGAAAAATTTAATCCTAAAAATGGGCAGAGTATCCCTTTAGTTGATACTAAAAAAGCTTTAGCCAATTTAAAAAGCCTTACTGGATCTAATGATGCACCTAAAAATCTTACCTGGCCTCTTTCTTTTGATAGAAAAGGAGAAAAAGCTGTTTATATATTCAATGGTGATATTTACCTCCTCAATCTTCGGCAATCAAATTTTCAGCGCCTCACCAACACTAAAGAAGCGGAGAGGGCAGTAACTTTCTCCCCTGACGGCAAAAAATTGGCCTTTGTCCGCTCCAACGACCTTTATGTCTATGAGCTTGAAAAGAGAGCAGAAAAAAGAATTACCAGAGATGGATCAGAAACAATAATCAACGGAGCTCCTTCATATGTATACTGGGAAGACATCTTAGGCCGCCAAGACATTGCTTATTCCTGGTCAGAAGACTCCCAAGCAATTGCTTTTCTCCAGAGTGATGAATCTAACCTGAGCCTTATACCTTATATTGATTACAGACCTCTTATACCCAAGGTCATAATGAAGCGCTACGCTAAAGCAGGCCATGAAAACCCTAAAGTGAGAATTGGAATAGTCGAAGTCAGTCAGCCGGAAATAAGGTGGGTTGACCTGAGTAATGCCTCTTTTGGATATATTGCCCGGGTGAAGTGGCTACCTGATTCAAGCCGTTTGAGTGTTCAGACACTAAACCGCCGTCAGGATGAACTCAATCTTTACTTGGCTGACAGATGGACAGGCAAAACCACTCATGTGCTTAAAGAAACTGACGAAGCCTGGGTTAACGTCAATGATTGTCTTACTTTCCTCAAAGATGGTCAGCACTTTATCTGGGCCTCAGAAAGAAGTGGTTACGCCCATCTCTACCTTTACACTTTAGAGGGCAAATTAGTCAATCAAGTAACCAAAGGGAATTGGGCTATCCGTGAAGCTGGCTATCATGAACCTGGCCCAGGTAGAGCGGTAGTGGCGGTGGATGAAAAAGAGGGTTGGGTTTATTTTACTTCTATAAAAAAATCATCTCTCGAACATCACCTCTACCGCATTAAACTAGACGGAACTGGTTTAGAACGTCTTACTCAAGGAGATGGCCTTCACAGAATAGATTTCAGTCCTAATGCTAAATATTATATTGACCGCTATTCCAACAGACAAACCCCTCCTTTACTCTCTCTCCATAAAAGTGATGGGAGCCTGCTTAAAATACTGGCTGAGCCTCGTCGCGACCTATTAGCCAAATTTGATATGCAGTATCCTGAATTCTTTACTATTCCTACCTCTGATGGATTCCCCATGCCAGCCGAACTTCTCAAGCCCAAAGATTTTAATCCTAATAAAAAATACCCACTTATTCTCCACGTCTATCAAGGCCCTTCTCAGCCAATAGTAACCAATGCCTGGCAGTCCTCGATCTATTTTGACCAGATTCTCCTCAAAAAAGGCTATTTGGTGGCTCGGGTAGATAACCGCACCTCTACGGCTATCAGCAAGAAACTTGAAAACCTGCTCTGGACAAAGTTCAGACAGATGGAAAGTACTGGCGAACTGATTGATCTTATAGATGCGGTTCACTGGCTTAAATCAAAGCCTTATGTTGATCCAGATCGGGTGGGCATATGGGGCTGGAGCGGTGGAGGCAGTATTACCCTTTTAGCTATGACTCGTTCCCAGGAGTTTAAAGCGGGAATTGCTATAGCTGCCCGCACAGATTGGCGGCTTTATAACACCACCTGGACCGAATTTGTAATGAAGCGTCCTGTGGATAATCCCCAAGGATATGAGGAGTCTAATTTGAATAAAAATGCTAAAGACCTTCATGGACGGCTGCTTATTGTCCATGGAACCTTTGACAATAATGTCCACATCCAGAATGTCTGGATTTTCATCGATGAGCTAATAAAAGCTGGAAAGATATTTGAAATGATGTTTTACCCACGGCGAGGACATGGAATCTCTGACCGTCCAGCTCGGATTCATCTCTTCAAAACTATGCTTGACTTCTGGTGCAGAAATCTCTGATAAGGCCAAGAATAAACTAAAAATAAAGGAAAAATATTACTCATTTTTAACACTTATAAAATTTAATTTCTTTATTTTCATTAAATTACGAGCACAAAAATCTTGCATAGCACTAAATTTTATCCTAAAATCTGCATTTTTTAATAACTAGGCGGAAACAGGAACAGGTTAGCCTCTCTTCTTCTCAATCATGGAAAAAAAGATGCTTAACTGTTAATTCAATAAATTTGAATTCAACAAAAAATATTATAAAATAACGAATTCGTGGTTGGCTCAAAAAAGATAAAAGCATTAATTTTCAGCCTAATGGCGGTTATTCTGGCCGGCATCTTTTTTTATTTCATTCTTTCTAAATTCATCGCCTCCCAAAAACCACCAGAAGAAAGACTGATTAAATCCTTTCAATCAGAAATGAAGCCGATGACCCTTCCTTCTTATTCTTCTATTATGACCGATATCTATCCCCTTTATCATGGGGTTCGTGATAATGGTGGATTTTATCTTGACGAGATGCATATTACTCTGGCTGAAGCTCTAAAAAGTCAGGGATATTCAACCTCGGCCTTCTATTCCTAAAAATGAAAAATATTGAGGGCGCCATAAAGGAATTTAAAAGCTGTATTGATTGGATAAATAATAAATCTTCAAAAGGAGATTAAAGATGGAAACTAAGTGGGTATCGGTCATGGTGGGAGTCTTGCTGTTGATGATAGGATCATTTTCTCTAGTCAGTCTTGATTCCAATAAAAACACCTATGATCACGGTCGGATTAACTATGATTTTTCAGAAGGTATTGGCTGCACTGATATCATGGTCGGCAAGTATGCATCTGTGGACGGATCAGTAATAACCTCCCATACAGGGTGTGCAGATGAGTGCCGAATCCATGTAGTTCCAGCTCAAACCTTCCCCAAAGGAGCCATGGCCAAGGTTTATTGGGGTATTTTAGACCTCAAAGAGTCTATCCATGATTTTGGTCGAGTAATCGGCCAAATACCTCAAGTAGCGAAAACTTATGCTTACTTTCATTCGGGCTACCCTCATATGAATGAACATCAGCTGGCCATTGCCGAGACAACAATCAGTCAAAAGAATGAGCTCAAGGTATATTACCCAGTGGCTAGACAAATAATGACCATTGAACAGGCAATGTTATTTGCCTTACAGAGATG
>CAZEQD010000108.1:0-4091 GCA_964514305.1 uncultured Eubacteriales bacterium | reverse complement strand
GGCACCACTTTTTCATCCCTTCTCCAATTTCATAGGATTTTTTCATTTTAGCTTGTTATTCTGTGTAGACAAAAATTTGAAAAATTATTATATTGGGAAAGATATTAAAATATCAAATTTTTTTGCGTATGTACTGAATTTTTTGATTCATAAGTAATGATAAAACCTGATAATTATCAGCAGATTAAATTGAAACAAAACAAAATAACTTTACCTTCAGCTTTCCTTATTGCTTTTATTATTATAGTTGCTTTACACACGATGTGTCTGTTTCATAAGAAAACCAACTATAATATAATTCTGATTACCATCGACACTCTGAGAGCAGACCATCTTGGTTGTTATGGTTATCCGAGAGAGACTTCCCCTTTTATTGATTATTTAGCTCGGAATGGTGTCCTTTTTGAGCATGCTTTTTCTTCGATTTCCCATACAGCTCCTTCTCATGCCTCTATTTTTACATCTTTATTTCCTGTCCAACATAAATTACTTGAAAATGGCGGCGTTTTACATGCATCAGCCTTTACGATGGCAGAACTCTTTAAGGACATAGGTTATGAAACAGCAGGATTTTGCAGTGTGGGCTTTTTAAAGAATTTAAGACAGGGCTTTGATGTTTTTGATAATGAAAAGTATAAAAAACTAGTCCATTACCGCCAAGCCCACCACACAATTAACAGTGTGCTTGAATGGCTTAGTTCTAAGAAGCATAATGCCAAATTCTTTTTGTGGGTTCACCTCTATGATCCTCATCTCCCTTATCACCCTCTCCAGCAATATTTAAAACAAATGAAATTGAGGTCAGAGACAGAAAAGGAGCTTTTTGTAAAATATCTAACTGAAATATGCAAGCTGCCAAGAGATTTTTATGGGCGCAGAGCTAAGTTAATAAAAGATTACAATAATTATGATGCTGAGATATTATTTGTAGATCAGGAGATCAAGCGTCTTTTTAGGTCTGTGGAGAGGAAAGGATTTAAGTCTAACATTCTATGGATTATTACGGCTGATCACGGAGAAGGATTGGGGAATCACCATTTTTATGGCCATAGCGTTTATATATATAATGAGCAAATGCATGTTCCTTTGATATTCTCCTTTAATAATAAAGCCTATGCGGGTTTAAGAATTAAGAATTTAGTTAGGCACGTGGATATTTTACCTACTATTTGTGATTTATTGGGCTATCGTTTGCAAGACAGAACAAAATTTGTTCAGGGATTTTCGTTATTACCTTTATTGAGGAATAGTAATACCAGTTTTCCTGTAGAATTTGCTTTTTATCAAAGAAAGCCATGGGATAAAATAAGGCCGAAAATGGAAAGAGGAAATATATATGCTCTTCAAAATCTTCAATTTAAATATATATATCATTCCCAAGGTAAAGATGAATTTTATGATTTGAGATATGATCCCTTTGAAACTAAAAATATAATAGATTTTCCTTCCCCTCAGAGAGATAAAATGAAGAAAATAGCAGAATTAAGATATAAAGAGCTTTCCCATCAAACTATTACCGATTCACCGTCTCCCATTGATAAGAAACATCTGGAAGAGCTAAAAGCTTTAGGTTATATCCGTTGAAGATAGAAGCGAGATGTTTTTTTGGACAAGAGAGGTTTAAATGAAGTTTACCCTAATGCGGCGGCTCGATTTTTATGCGGGTTTCTTCTTCTGCAGCCTTCTTGCCTTGCTAGTTAGACTACGAAGCAAAAATAAGCAAAATTCACCTCTCCCTTCTATCTTAAATAATACAAAAATTTTGATTATCAAATTTTTGGGCTTTGGCTCGATTATAATGACTACTCCTCTTTTGGCTGCCTTAAAAAAATACTACCCTCGGACAGAAATTCATTTTTTAACTTTTGCTGATAATGTGCCTATTTGTGAGGCTATTCCTATTATAAGTAAAACTTATTATCTTGAGAAAAAAAATCTAATAAAATTTTTGTTATCTCTTACCAAGAATCTTCATCAGATTAGAAAACAAAGCTATGATTTGGTTTTTAATCTTGAGTTTTTTTCAAACTTTTCGCTTTTACTAGCTGTTTTGGCGGGAGCCAAACTGGTCTTTTGTTTTGGGGGACGGCATGAATATAGAAAGACCCTCTGCCATCGAATAGTTTCCTACGAGAATGAGCCCCATGTGGCTGATAAATTCCTCAATTTTCTACGACTTTTTATCCATGACCTCCCTAAAGATGGACAGCGAATAATTGAGCTAAAAGAAGATCAGGCAGCTAGAAGAACTGTTTTAGAACTGTTAAAAAGGAAAAATGTAAATATATCTCAGGATTTTTTGGTGGTTGTTAACATAAATGCCAGTGATATGTCGACTATTAGAAGATGGCCGCTCGAATATTACCAGAAGGTAGTTTCATACTTGCTCGGCCAAGAAAAAGTAAAAATACTGCTGATTGGAGGTAGGGAGGATGTGGCCTATGTATCTAAATTAGAAAAGTTGATTTCTTCCAATAAAGATAGAGTCATCAACTTGACTGGTCAGACTTCTCTCCAAGAGCTTATAGCCTTAATGAAACTAAGCCATTTGTACCTTGGTAATGACAGCGGCCCTTTACATCTGGCCGAAGCTTGTCGTTTGCCCAATGTAAGTTTTTTTGGCCCCGAATCGCCAAAGGTTTATGGTCACCCGGGCCCTAATAACTTTGCTTTCTACTCCAATCTACCCTGCAGTCCCTGCCTTAATGTTTATACTAACAAAGATACAAGCTGTAAGGATAATATCTGTCTTAAAAAAATCAAGCCCGAAGAAGTCATAAAAGTGCTGGAGAAGAAATACTTTAAAAAATAACCAGAGCTATTTTTAGCCTTCTTCAAGAAAGGATCTGGCTACAGCTAAGGTATGGTAGACTTCCTGGACGCTAGCCAGACCTACTACAATGGAGGGGATTTTTTTCCCTTTGAGATAGGGAAAGGCTTCTTCAGGGGGGAGGGTGCCTCCAGCTAGAATCTTTTTAGCCAAGATATATTTATCTGTTTGAGCCAGTAATTCTTCACAGACAGAGGGCGAGGGCCGCATCATAAATCCTTTTTTATTGAATGAAGTGTGAATACCAGTCACATCCAGTTTCCATTCTTCATATTTAGGCAATGATCGGCCAAAATTGTGAGTGGCAATAAATGGTTCTGCCTGGAAGGAGTGCCTGATAAAATCACAATAAATGTCAAAGACTTCCTTATTGTCATTGACCAAGGCCAAGTCAGCAATATGGCCGTGGAGAATGACAGCCGGGACTTCAAATTTTCGGAATGGAGCCAGCTCTAACTCCAACATGCTGGTCATGAGGGCCTTTATATCTTTGCTTAAAACACCTTTTATTTGAGAAGTGCCTTTAATAACCAATTTTACTTTTTCAAAAGTAGCAGTCCGTTTCAATTTGGAGGCTACCGTTCCCAACAGCCCTTTGCTGGTTGATTCCCGTACATAGTCGTAGGCGTTGGGGACCACGGGGATAACTTTCATCCTTTTAGTCCTAGGGAGTCTTTCTAGAGCTTGGATAACTTTTTCATTGTAAGCACAAGTAATAGTATCCAAGCCATTATTAACGGCTGCTTCGATCACCCGAAAGATTTCATCAATATTGCTGAATTTTTCTAGGTAGCTTTTAGCTCTTGCTCGAGATAGATAGCTAACTCCATCAAATGGATTGGAACCCAAAATGATTTTAGAGAGTTTTATCATCCTTAGATCTCCTTTTCCAAGTCTACGATTTTGTTCCTTTCAGCTGAACGATAGATTCCTTCAATTATTCGCTGGACTTCAAACCCGTCTTGAACTGAGACTAATGGTTTATCTTGGCCAAGACAGCAGCGGATAAAATGCTTATCTTCTATATTGTATTCTTCACTTCCCAGGAAAAAATCGGCTGAATCACCTAAATCAATTTTATGGAGAGTTGTCCAGCCAGCCTTAAATTCAGCTTTTGCGCGACTAAGATAGACCTTAATCATATCATTATTTACCTCTATTTTTCCGTTTTGTCCTTCAATTGTCATATTTATTTCTTGAAGTCTAAAGCCAGGAGTGCTCCAGGAAGTATCCATGAAGCCTTGAATGCCATTTTTAAATT
>CAZEQD010000107.1:0-4184 GCA_964514305.1 uncultured Eubacteriales bacterium | reverse complement strand
AGTAAAGATAGAGAAGGAAGGAGTGAAAAGTTAAAAGTAAAAAGTTGAAGGAAAATTCAGTTGGAGGGTTTGATGTTACAAGCCAGCTGCTCTAAGAAAAAGATTAGAGAAATAAATTAAATGAGAAAGTAAATACGAGGATAAAATAGAAGAGGAGAACTGAGGAAGAGAAAAAAATGGAAAAAATAAGAATCAGACTTCAATCTTTTGATCATCGACTGTTGGACCAGTCAGTTAAAGATATCGTTATCAAGGCGAAAAGGACAGGAGCCAAAGTAGCCGGTCCTATACCCCTGCCCACTAGGATTCATAGATTTTGTGTCCTTCGTTCTCCTCATGTAGACAAAAGGTCTCGAGAACATTTCGAAATGAGAATTCACAAAAGGCTAATAGATATTAGCGATTATAATAATGAAACGATTGACGAGCTGCAAAAATTGGATTTGCCAGCTGGTATTGATGTTGAGATTCAAGCCTTTGGAGCCGGAGGCGAATAGCTATGATTGAAGGTCTAATTGGGAAGAAAATAGGTATGACCCGGACATTTGATAAAAATGGTAATGCCATACCAGTAACAGTCATCAAGGCAGGACCTTGTACAGTTATTCAGAAGAAAACAAGAGATAGGGATGGATATACTGCCCTTCAACTTGGGTTTATTGAGGAAAAACCAGCTAAGAGAGTAAACAAACCGATGTCAGGGCATTTAAGCAAAGCCAAGGCAATCCCCACCAAAATACTTAAAGAATTTCGCTTTGATGATAAAAGAGAAGTTAAGGAAGGAGACCAGTTTTATGTGGATATTTTCCGAGTGGGAGAAAAAGTAAATGTAGTAGGGACCAGTAAGGGAAAGGGATTTGCTGGAGTTATGAAACGCTGGGGATTTAAAGGAGGCAAGGCCTCGCATGGTTCTATGTTTCATAGAGCTCCCGGTTCTATTGGAGCTTCTGCTTTTCCTTCCAAAGTAATTAAGGGGAAAAAGCTTCCTGGTCAATTGGGCCAGAAGAGAGTAACTGTCAAAAGTTTGGTGGTTATCGAAGCTGACAAGGAAAAAAATTTATTGGTAGTAAAAGGAGCCGTTCCTGGTGCCCAGGGAGGTTATCTTCTAATCAAGAAGGCTGACTTTCAATCTCATCAAGCTAGAAGGAAAGAGAAAAAATGAGAAAAGTACAAGTCTTGGATAAAAGCGGCCAGAAGATTGAGGAAATGTCTGTGCCTCCGGAGGTGCTCTCCTATCCAATCAAAGAACATTTACTTTATGAGGCAGTAGTCAACTGGCAAGCCAACAGGAGACGAGGAACAGCTTCGACTAAGACCAGAGGAGAAGTTAGAGGAGGCGGCCGCAAACCCTGGAGACAAAAGGGAACAGGTAGAGCTCGAGCCGGCAGTATTCGCTCACCTTTATGGAGAAAAGGCGGCCGAATTTTTGGTCCAAAGCCAAGAGATTATTATTATAATTTGCCAAAAAAAGTAAGAAAAAATGCTTTAAAATCTGCCCTGGCTTTGAAGTATAGCGAAAAACAATTGCTAATAATCAAAACCCTGGAATTTAAAGAACCTAAAACCAAAGAAGGTCTTAAATTTTTAGATAAATTTAAGTTAGACTCGGCTTTAATTATTGATGACTACCATAATAAAAATTTATTTTTGTCAGTTCGCAATATACCTGAAGTAAAAGCGGTCGATTACAACCAGGTTAATGTTTATGATGTATTGAATCATAAGTGGCTTATTTTTTCTCAAAATGCTTTTGTTTCCTTAATGGAGAAATTACAACCATGAGAGATCCTTATCAGATAATTCTAAGGCCGCTGCTTACGGAGAAGAGCACTTGGCTGAAGGATAAAAATAGAGAAGTGTGCTTTGAAGTTCATCCTCAAGCTAATAAAATTGAAATTAAGAAAGCTGTTGAAAAATTATTCAAGGTCAAAGTGGAAAGAGTCCGAGTCCAACGGCTGAAAGGCAAAACAAGACGGGTGGGCCGTAATACAGGCAGGAAAAAAAACTGGAAGAAGGCTTATGTCAAGCTTAAAGAAGGCGAAAAAATGATTGAATATTTTGAGGCGGTATAAATGGGTATAAAGAATTTTAAACCAACCACTCCTGGCCTTAGACAAAGGACTGGTTTCACTTTTGAAGAATTAACCACAACCCATCCTTATAAGCCACTATTAGAGCCTCTTTCTAAGTCTGGAGGTAGAAACAATAAGGGTCGAGTCTCTATTCGTCATCGAGGCGGTGGCCATAAAAGATTATATAGAATCATAGATTTTAAAAGAGATAAGGTTGATGTTCCAGCTGTAGTTGAAACAATCGAATATGATCCTAACCGTTCTGCTTTTATATCTTTGGTCAAATACAGAGATGGAGAAAGAAGGTATATTTTAACCCCTCAAAACCTAAAAGTTGGCCAGACAATTGTCTCTTCCTCCAAACAGGTAGATATTCTGCCTGGCAACACTATGCCTCTGCGCTTCATCCCATTGGGTACTATTATTCACAACATTGAGTTGAGGATAGGCAAAGGAGGTCAACTGGCTAAGGCTGCGGGAGCCGGAGCCCAAATCTTGGCCAAAGAGGGAAATTATGCTCAAATTCGCCTTCCTTCTTCTGAGATAAGAAAGATTCATTTAGATTGCCGGGCTACAATTGGCCAGATTAGCAATCTCGACCACCAGAATATCTCTATCGGTAAAGCTGGTCGAAATCGCTGGAAAGGAAGACGTCCCCACGTTAGAGGAACAGCTATGAACCCTATTGATCATCCTCACGGCGGTGGTGAAGGAAAAGCTAAAGGTGGGCGTAATCCTGTTTCACCCACTGGTAAACCTACTAAGGGTTATAGAACGAGAAGAAATAAAAGAACCCAGCAGTTTATTATTAGAAGAAGGAGCAAATAAACCATGCCTAGATCTGTCAAAAAAGGTCCTTTTATTGATGAGAAATTGTTGAAAAAGATTATGGCTGTCAGGACTCAGAAAGAGAAAAGGCAGGTTATTAAAACTTGGTCTCGACGTTCAACTATAATCCCGGAAATGGTTGGCTTAACCATAGCTGTTCATAATGGCAAAAAGTTTATTCCTGTTTTTATAACTGAGAATATGGTTGGCCATAAACTAGGAGAATTTTCACCGACAAGAACATTTAAGGGGCATACTTCAAAAACAGCTAGAACTATTAGGATGAAGAAATAATATGAATGGACAGGACAATATGTTTAGGGCAGCAGCCAAGTACGTCAGAATTTCACCCCAGAAATGCCGCTTAGTAGCTGATTTGATTAGAGATAGATACGTGGGTGAAGCTCTGACTATTCTTCGTTTTTCCAAAAAAAAGAAAGCCAGCCTGATTGTAGAGAAAGTACTTCGCTCAGCTATTGCCAATGCCCAACAGAAGGACCCAAATGTTGATGTCGATAATTTATATATTTCTAAAATATTTGTTAATCAGAGCCCACAAATGAAGAGGTTTAGAGCTGCTCCCATGGGAAGAGCTGCTCGCATTCTAAAAAGGACAAGCCATGTCCATATTTTTTTAGAAGAGAGAAAAGGGAGATAAAAATTGGGACAGAAGACTCATCCTCATGGATTTAGATTAGGATTTAATAAACAATGGAGCTCCCGCTGGTTTTCTAAAGGTGCAGAATATAGCCGCCTCATTCATGAAGATTTAAAAATGAAGAAGGTTATTAAAGAGAGATATTACCATGCCGGCATTTCTAGAGTTGATGTGGAACGAGTGGGACCTAAGATTAGGGTTATTATTCATACAGCTCGACCGGGAATTGTCATTGGCCGAGGCGGAAAAGAGATTGAAAGCCTAAAATCTTATCTTCAGCAACTGGCCAAGAAAGAGGTTTATGTGGATATAAGAGAGGTGGACAAACCAGAACTGGATGCAGTGCTGGTGGCTGAAGGTATAGCCATTCAACTTGAAAAGAGGATAGCTTACCGTAGAGCCATGCGAAGAGCTGTGGATATGGCCCTGAAAATGGGGGCCAAAGGCATAAAAGTAATGTGCTCGGGTAGATTAGGAGGAGTAGAGATTGCTCGTTCAGAATGGTATTTAAAGGGACAATTGCCTCTTCAAACATTAAGAGCAGACATAGGCTATGGTTTTACTGAAGCCTTTACTACCTATGGTCAAATAGGAATAAAAGTTTGGATTTATAAAGCTGATGTAGA
>CAZEQD010000106.1:0-4273 GCA_964514305.1 uncultured Eubacteriales bacterium | reverse complement strand
ATTCACTCTTCTGCCTTTCTACTTCTGCTTTTATACCTTCTTTCTTAACTCCTGCCTGAGTACCTAAAACAAAAAATAAGGCAATAAAGAAAATATAAACAAAGAGTAAATTTCGTGGCTTAATTTTTTTCATTTTAACCAACTCCTTAGCCTACTAATCCACTCCAATTTCTATCTTCACTTAAATTTCTTAGTGTTATTTATTAACGCGGATTATCTATTAATAATCTGAGCCCCGCTTCGTTATCAAAAATCAAGGAACTTTTTAATTAAGGGCATTAACTAATTTTTAGAATTTTTTTCAATCTCTATAATAATTAGTCGTCTAAAAGCAAAAAACTTTCGCTTTTAACTCAAAATTTTAAGCAGTTTTAAATATAGGAAATATAGGGTAGTTATTAGTTTAAATATACTTTAAATATAGGGTCAGACCGCAGTATCTTATTTGTTTTCAATAATATAATTTCATTTTCCACCTTTTTTACCCCCTTTAGAGTCTATTTTGGGGGGCAAAAAAGGTGTATAAGGATACCTCAATTAGAAAAAATAGGTAAATAGGTATTGTATCCTTGTTTTAGCTTTTAAGAATTCTTCTTTTTCTCTTTTAAGGCTTTCAGGATTTTCTCGGGAGTTAGGGGCGGTTCTTTTATCCAGACACCGGTGGCATTGGCGATGGCATGGGCTACAGCGGCCAAAATAGGCAGTGTGGCCCCCTCTCCCACTTCTTTTGCTCTATAAGGGCCTTCCGGTTCATAAGAATCAACAATTCAGCTGAATATTTGGTGCACATCCTTGATTGTCATCATTAGAGTCTCAGCGCAAATCTGCGAAAGAACAGTGGCTGCCCCCTGACCGATTTCTGCTGCTTGAATAAGAAGCACAGCCGCGGTACCATCTTCGCTTATCTCGACAATAGCATTAGCATGAGGGAAAACTGCTTTTTTAAAGCCTCCATAGGGTTGAAAACTGCCGGTAGCTCTTCATATTCAACCTTAATCAAGTCTAAGGCTTTCTCAGCTATTTCTTCATCGACAGCAATAACACAGCTACTTCATCACCTACATATCAAACCTTTTCTTTGGCCAAAACATGCTCATCATAGCGGGCAGGGGAAACTCCATAGGTTATATCCGGTACATCTTTTCCCGTCAGAACTAATTTTACACCAGGCAAGGCTTTGGCCTGGCAAGTATCAATTTTCTTAATATGAGCATGAGCATAGGGCAAATGGAGGATTTTTCCTTAGAGCATGTTTTCAAAGTAATAATCGGCCGTGAATTTCGCCTGGCCTGTTACTTTGGCCGCCGTATCCAGCCGCGGCAAACTCTTACCCACAGTCTTGTACTTAGGCAGGTCATCAGGGCTATAGCCAACATCAACAGCCATTCGGGAATATAGTCTTTCTTCATTTAAAAGGTCTGATTTACTGGAATTTGGCTAGAAATATAAAGCCTTATTTTTAGGCAGCCAAGAAACGTCTGTCAATAATATTATCGGGATTTTAGCCTTACTGTTATTTTTTCAAACAAAAAATGCTGTAAACTCACTTGACATATTTATAATTAAGCTTATAATATAAGTATATAATGAATTTACTTATCTATTTATATTTTTTGGAGAATTTTTATGATTCCCAAATGGCTTGAGAAAAGACACAAAATATTATGGCAAGAATTAGGAGACTCCCCTTTCCGTTTTGAAGAGGCTGCGAAAATCCTGAAGCTAAAAATGCAGGATAGTAAAGACCAAATCAATGTTTTTCTCTCTGAATTGCGAAAGAAAGGATGGCTGGAAGCAAAATTTGATCCTGATGATGCAAGAAGAAGAATATACAAGTTAAAAAGCCCTGACGAAATTATTTCTGAGACTTTCTCCATTAGAAAAAACCAGTTAACCCGCAGCGATTTGGAAACTCTTCTTAAAGGTGCCGCTGACCTTATCAGGACAAGAGTGGATTATACCTTCATCCTTGTTCTTCTCTTTTACAAACGAATAAGCGATAAATGGGAAATGGAATACGAGAAAGCTTATCAGGAAGCCATTGAAGATGGTTTCCAAGAGAAAGAAGCCCAAGAAGAAGCTAAAAACTCCATTTACCATGATTTCGATATTCCTGAAGAACTTCTCTGGGAAAATATCCGCAAAGAGCCGGCAAGATTGCCAGAGAACTTCTCGAAGGCCATGAAAACTCTGGCTGAAAGAAATCCCGAACTAAAAGATATCTTTGAAAATGTTGATTTTGTTCAATTCACCACTAATAGAGAAAATGCTGAAATATTAAGACAGCTTGTTGAATTATTCAGTGCCAAATCCCTCCGTTATGTCTCGCCTGACATCCTTGGCGATGCTTATGAATGGATTCTCAAGTATTTTGCTCCTCAAAAAGCCAAAGAAGGTGAAGTTTATACCCCAAGAGAAGTTATAAAGCTCATTGTTGAAATGCTTGACCCTGAACCTGGAGAAAGTGTTTATGATCCAGCCTGCGGTTCAGGAGGAATGCTTATCTCTTCCTTTCAACATGTTGAAAATGAACACGGAAAAAAAGAGGCTGAAAAGCTTTTCTTATTCGGACAGGAAGCCAACCACAAAACCCTGGCTTTATCCAAAATGAACCTTTACATTCACGACATACGCAACCCTCAATTGGCGCTTGGAGATACGCTGCTCTACCCGAAATTTAAAGAAGCAGAAAAAATCAGACAATTTAATGTGGTCATAGCCAATCCTCCCTGGAATCAGGATGGCTACGATGAGAGCATATTAAAAAGAGGCGAGTTCTGGAAAGACCGCTTTAAATACGGCTTCCCTCCCCGGCAGTCTGCAGATTGGGCCTGGATTGAGCACATGCTAGCCTCAGCAAAAGAAAAAAAGGGCAGAATTGGTGTAGTCATAGACAACGGCTGTCTTTTCAGAGGAGGAAAGGAAAAGGCAATTAGGTCAGGAATAATAAACTCTGATTTAATCGAAGCTATCATCCTTCTGCCTGAAAAGCTATTCTACAACACGGGTGCTCCAGGAGCGATTATGATCCTTAATAAGAACAAACCTAAAGAGAGAAAAGAAAAGGTTTTTTTTATAAATGCCAGCCAGGAGTTCCAGCGTCATCCTGAAGTCAGAAAACTTAACCAATTGAGTGAAAAACATATAAAAAAGATAGTCAATGTCTATCAAAAATACAAAAACCAAGATGGTTTTTCTAAATCTGTAGATTTAGAGGAAATAAGAGAGAATGATTACAACCTTAACGTCACTTTATATGTCTTTCCAGAAGAAGTAATGGAAGAGATCAATGTAGCCCAAGAGTGGGCAGAGCTTAAAATTCTTGAAAAAGAAATCGATAAAATTGAAGAAAAAATCGAAGGGTATCTCAAGGAATTAGAGGAAAGCAAATAATGTTTAAGCCGAATTTTCAATATACAAACAGGATTGTAAAAAATCTTACTCTCATCGCCGAGGCCAGAGCTATAATCCTAAACTCCCCTCTTATTCCTAAATGGGAAGTTTCTCTAAGAAGAGAAGCCCTCATAAGAAGCGCTCACTCATCGACTGCTATAGAAGGAAACCCACTCTCACTTGAAGAAGTCAGCGCCCTGGCTGCAGGACGAGAGGTCATGGTCAGCCGAAAAGATAAACAGGAGGTCTTGAACTACCTTGAGGCTTTAGAAAAAATCCCAGACTTTGCCCAAAGAATTCCTCTTTCCTCCCAGGACTTGCTGGAAATTCATAAGATTGTCACCAAAGAGACATTGGAAAATCCAGAAGATGAAGGTGCCTTTCGAAACAGGCAGGTGTTCGTCGGAAATAGGATCACAGGAGAGGTTGTATTTATGCCACCGCCGACTAGCGAAGTAGCTCAATCAGTAAACAGCTTCTTTGAGTGGTTCAATTCTTCAGAAGCCAATGAATTAGACCCAGTCATTAAAGCTGGAATAACACACTATGAACTGGCCAGAATACATCCTTTTATAGATGGCAACGGCCGAACGGCAAGAATTATGGCTTCTATTGTTTTTTATGAAAGAGGCTTTGATGTCAAAAGATTCTTTACTCTGGATGATTATTACGATCATGACAGGCGTGCTTACTATGCAGCCTTAAAGAGTGTAGATCAGAAAACCCTGGATCTTACTGGCTGGCTTGGATATTTCAGTGAGGGAGTCTCCATTAGCCTCGAAGCCGTAAAAAAGAAAGTAATCGGTCTGAGCAGGGATATCAAAGTGCTTAAAGAAAAAGGACAAATCGCCCTCACCGAAAGACAGATGAAGATTGTGGA
>CAZEQD010000105.1:2885-4290 GCA_964514305.1 uncultured Eubacteriales bacterium | reverse complement strand
AATTTAAAAATTAACCTATATTCCCTTTATAAAATATTATAAAATGTTTACCCTCTTTTTTCTGAATAAGGACATAGGAAGTGAAAAAGAAAAAAAGCAAATCAGTAATAAAGATATTTACAATAAGCGTTATCATTTTAGTTGTGGTTTTAGGCCTAATTTTCTCTCTAAAAATCCTATACAAAAAATTAATTAACACAGAAGCTCAAACAAAAAAGACCTCAAAATTGTACACTCTTCCCTATTTGACTGGTTATCGCAAGGCACCCAAGAAAACTGGTCTAACTATTTTCATCCCCGACAAAGTCTGTAGCGGCCTTAATCTTTTTAATTCAGCTCACCAGCCATCGGCCATTCTTATGGACATAAAGGGCAATATACTCCATAAATGGCAGTTTGCTTTTAAAGATGCTTTTCCTGAAGTTAAGGAAATAAACACCTGGTACAACCAAAAACACTGGCGTTATTTCTGGCGGAGGGCTCACCTCTTTGACAACGGTGACCTATTAGCCATTTATGAGGGTAATGGTCTTATTAAAATCGATAAAGATTCCCACCTAATTTGGGCCACCAAAGGCAGCTTTCATCATGACCTGGAGGTGGTTGGAGATAAAATCTATGTTCTTAATAGAAGACTAGTCACCCTGCCTCTTATCAATAAAAAAGAACCTATCCTAGAAGATTTAATCACCATTCTTAATCAAGATGGTCAAATATTAAAGAATATATCTATTCTGGAAATGTTTGAAAATTCAAGATTTGCCCGACTTATGAAAGGAATGCCGGCTGCCGGTGATATATTTCACACCAATACTTTGGAAGTTTTTGATGGTAAATTAGCATCCAAATCTCCAATATTTAAAAAAGGAAATGTTCTTCTCTCCATGCGGATGTTAGATACAATTGCCATTGCTGATTTAAAGGCTAAAAAAATTGTCTGGGCCAGAAAACCCGGTATCTGGAAAACCCAGCATCAACCCACCTTGCTTGATAATGGCCATATGTTGGTCTTTAATAATCTTTACTTAAAAAAGAGAGCTGATAAGGCTGAATACAGGCGGCTCCTGACAACCAATGGTTACAAGCTGCTCAAGAACAAAATATATACAGATAACCAATCGAGTGTCATAGAATTTAATCCATTATCTATAGCTGTCGTTTGGGAATACAAAGGAGATGAAAAGCATAAATTCTTTTCTCTGGCTTCAGGTTCCTGCCAGAGACTGCCCAATGGCAATACTTTAATCACTGAATCAGATCCGGGGCGGGCTTTTGAGGTCACACCTCAAGGCCAAATCGTCTGGGAGTATATAAATCCATATCGTACAGGCAAAAACAAAGCCAAAATCGCCGCCATTCTTGAAATGCAACGCCTTTTATTCTAGTCCTCTTATTCTAGTCCTCT
>CAZEQD010000105.1:0-2785 GCA_964514305.1 uncultured Eubacteriales bacterium | reverse complement strand
TCTTATTCTAGTCCTCTGGCTAGGCTAATTTATTCATATGAAATAAATTAAATCTAATTATCAACCAAAATTATCCCTTAGATTTACGTTTTTTGGCCCAAAAAAGGCTTTCTAAGTGGAGATAATAGTTGTAGAGTCCAAAAATAAAAGGCTTAGACTGAACTTTTCCCAGCTTTCATATTAACATTAAATAAATAATTGCTCATTCCAGGTCAAAATAATCCCTCAGACGGTTTCAAGATAAAAACTTCCAAAGTAAAGACTGCCCTCTTAATAAAAACATTAGCCTTCAAAATATTATTTTGCTCTTTTTACTTTCCTTGTGTTTCGGAATTGACCAAGGTTGATCCTCCAAGGCAGTTAAAGCTAGCAAATAATAAGCATCATGAGGCAACCAGGGTTCATTGGTATACCAATTTTTTATCTTTAAATCAAGTTGCCGCCCCTCAGGATCAAGGCATCATCCAAATGACAAGGGCCATGCCAGCCTGGAATCTACAGGCCACAACGTTGAATAAAGAAAAATTGAGTAGCCAGAGGAGCTGTTAATTTTGTTATTCTATGGAAATCAACCAGGAACGGCGGCGATCCTCCATCTTCCCCCTGCCATTCAATTCTCACTCTATATTTACCTGGCTGACATAAATGAGAAAAATCCCCTGATCTATACCACCGCTTCCAGGGCTTGATTTTTATTATTGGCCCCCAAGATTCCTGATAAACTATGTTATTCTCCTGTAGAATCTTGAAGGTCTTAATCTGGCCAGGAGGGAAATCTGTTTGAAGCCAAATCTCTTTAGGCCCTTGGGCATCATACCCGGCCTGATTGATTAGAATTTTTATTTCAGCTCCAAAAGCTTTGCCAACAAAAGAATGGCCAACAGAAAAAACTATAAGCACAAGAGCTGGTATTACCGTTAGCTTATGCACCTCTTTTCCTCGGATTTAACTTATAATAATACATCAATTTGTTAAATATAAGACATTTTATATGCTTTTTGCCTCATTGGAAAATTAATCAATAAAGTAAAATGAAGGTGAATGACTAACTGCCCTACATGGAGTTCGGGCCTTACTCCATCCCCATTCTCTCTAGTAGATGTCTAAATTAACCAGTGTCTATAATGGCGTTTTAATTGACTGCCCTTACCTACCCAGCCAGAGCTTACTATTTCTATCTATTTCCAAATAAATAAAATATAATGTATAATTGTCAAACATAAAAGAATTAGTAGCGTTCAAGAATATTGAAACATTTAGATCATCAATCACAGCCAGCCAAAAGAAAAATTCTAAATTCCTGGAAAGAAATATCAAAATATTTGGGTCTTGAAGTGAGGACTGCTCAGAGATGGGAAAAAGAGTTAGGCTTGCCGATTTTCAGGATTAAAAAATTCAGTAAAACCTACGTCTATGCTTATAGCGACGAATTAGATAAATGGATGGCCAAAAGCTTAAAAAGGAAAACAAATCCTAATAGAAAGAAACTTAAAAAACATAAACTTCTCATGGCAGCCTTTTTGCCCACCTTGGCTACCTTAACCATAATATTCTTTTTGCTTTTCCTGCCAGGTTTAAAAAATCCCAGGTTGTCTTCCTTTAAAATAGATGGTTCTCGTCTTTTGATTTTCAATAATCACGGCAAAAAGCTTTGGAGTTATGATTTCAATCTGCCTTTAAATCCCAAGGAATACAAAAATCTTCCTCAAAAACAAGTTTTTCATTCTAATGAAAAGGTAAATATCCTTTTTGCAGATATCGATAAAGACAAACAACCCGATGTCATATTTGCGGCTCAGACTAAAGATAACTCTCGAGAAGCTGTTTTTTGCTTTAATAGCCAAGGGAAATTGCAATGGTCCTATCCCGCGGGCAAAGAGCTGAAGCGAGGCCCATATAAATATTCGGCTGATTATGATCTCGGATTCCTCAGACTGGTCGATCTTAATAATGATGGGTATTTAGAAACAGTAATTACAGCCAACCATAAGATATTTTTCCCTGGCTGGATGGCTGTTTTAGATCACCATGGAATATTACAGGGCGAATACTGGAACACAGGCCATCTCCTATGCCTAGAGTTTAAAGATTTTGATAATGATGGCCTTAAAGAAATCATGATCGGGGGTCTTAATAATAATTATAATAAAGCTTGCTTTCTCATCCTGGATCCAAGAAAAATTAATGGCTCTTCTCCTCATATAAAGAATTCTCTTTACGATTGCGATGAATTTCTACCTGCCAATGAAAAATATTATGTTTTGATTCCTCAAGATCAAGTCGGAAAAAAGCTTAACAATATGTATGAAGTAATATATTCTATTGATTTGTTAGAATCGGGAAAGTTTCTCATCCGCACTACATTCTCTCAAGTCTTATATGAATTTGATTATAAACTAAGGCCTACCTACCTTCATCTAAGTGATGATTTCATCTCCAGATTCAATAAACTCAAAAAGGAAGGAAAAATTAATATACCCTTGACTTCTTTCCCTAAGAATAAACTTCTTTCAGAAATCCTTTACTGGGATGGCACCGAGTGGACCAAAACCCCAACCATGACTAAATTCTGGAAGGATTATAAGGCTATGTCCTCTGGCCAGGCTAATCTATTCATATGTAATAAATAACAACCATTTTCCAGTCAAAAAAGTATCTTAGATTTATCTTTTTGGGGCTAAAATAGGCTTTCTAAGCTTAAATAGCACCTGGTACGCCCGGAGGGATTCGAACCCCCGACCTTCTGATTCGTAGTCAGACGCTCTATCCAGCTGAGCTACGGGCG
>CAZEQD010000104.1:0-4366 GCA_964514305.1 uncultured Eubacteriales bacterium | reverse complement strand
GAAAATTCTGGAATCTTCATTCTATTACCTCTTGGATATCTATGGCTGATTGGTCTTCAAGGCCATAATTTCCCTCGATAATCACTAATTCACCTTCCTTTATTCCCTTAACTATTTCCACCAAATCTGAGTTTTGAAGACCAAGGCTAACTTTCCTTTTTATGGCTTTATTACCCTGAGCGACAAAAATATAGTTGCCTTCAAGAATTGCTTTCTGGGGAACAACCAGAGCCTGCTCCCGACTGCTTATTTCCAGGGTTACCTGGCCAAAAGTATTTGGCCGCAAAACCAAATCAGGGTTAGATGCAGTCACTTCTATTTTGAATTTCTTGCTCACAGGATCAGCAGCCATGTTGACCAAACTCACTTTCCCGGGAAAAACTTTATCAGGTAAAGAGGAAATCTTTACCCAGGCCGGCTGTCCCTTTTTTATATGGACAATATCATTTTGAGAAACTTCAATTTCTATTTTCACTTTAGAAAAATCCACTAGAGTTAAAACACCACTGGTAGGAGAAAAAGAACCCATCATGGGATTAATAACATCGCCAACGTCAGCATTTTTTGAAGCTACCACCCCACTAAAAGGAGCCCTCATCAGGGAAACTTCCAGTTGATGTTTAGCTAAATTTAAGGCTGCCTGAGCCTGCTGCAACCGGGCCTCAGCTCCTTCATAGGCTAATCTTATTTTTTCATACTGCTGCTCTGAAACAGCTTTTTCTTGGCGAAGGCGCTCCATTCTATCCATGTTGCGTTTAGCATCTTTAAAGTTGGCCTCAGCTACAGCCAGCCCTGCCTGGGCTTGCTCAAGCTGGAGACGAATAGCTCTGGTGTCCAGCTCAGCCAGCAATTGCCCCTTGGCCACTTTATCTCCTTCATTAACATAAATTTTGGCTACTTTGCCAGCTATCTCAGGAGTAATATCGATTTTTCTCAAGGACTCGATTAAACCAGTAAAATGGAGCTTCTCAGATATTTTTTGTCTTTTTACTTTATAAACCTTAACAGCAGCCACTCCAAAACTCTCCTCTTTGGTTTTATTCTCCTGTTGGGGTGATCGACAATAGAAAAGAAAAGAAAAAGTAAGAATAATGATAAATATTTTCAATCCTAAATTTTTCTTCATTTTATTCCTCCCAGATTCTCATTCAACCTTCTTCCAGATTGTTTTCTATAAATACTGCTCATTATTCACTCCTGCCAACGCCCATGGCTTTATCCAGCTGAGCTAAAGAGACTACATAATCATAAAGAGCCTGTGAATAATTTATTTTGGCCTGGCTTAAGGCAGCTTGAGCAGAGCTGACATCGAGAGTAGTGGCCAGGCCTTCAGCATAATTTAATTCAGCAATGCGCAGACTCTCCTGAGCCTGCTCTACATTTTTCTCTTGAGAAAGAAGAGACTCCTTGGCCTCTTTTAAATTGAGAATGGCCTGCCTTACTTCAAACCGTATGGTCTCCTCTAACCCTTTCCGGTTGAGCTCAAGCTCTCTGATAGCTGCCTTGGATTGAGCTATCCTGGCCGAAGTAGCAAAACCATTGAAAAGAGGCACTGTCAGGACAAGGTTGACGCTATAGTAACTCTGCCAGTTTTTCTCTTTAAAATTAAACTTATCTGCCCAAAAGTTATAAGTACCGGCCACAGCTAAAGAAGGAAGGTTGGAAGCTCGAATCATCTTGACCATCTCGCCGGCTATCTGCTTTTGGTATTTAAGCTGATGAAGTTCAGGCCGCTTTCTAAGGGCTTTAGCCAAACAGGCCTCTAAATCAGGTTCTATGGGCTGGTAGCTTAATTCTCCTTTAATTTCAATCGGCTGGGAAAGATCCAGGCCTAAGATTGTTTTTAAACCAAGTTCAGCCACTTTTAAATTATTGCGGGCTCTAATCAACTGTGGCTTTAAATTGGCCACCTGAACTTCCGAGCGAAGAAGGTCAAATTTAGAAGCCATGCCCACTTCATAAAGATTTTTCACTCTTTGGTAATGTTTCTCTGCTACTTCCACCGCCTCTTCAGCTACTTTTACAAATTTCTTGGCCAGCAGAACTCCATAAAAGGCTTTTTTAGTATTGAAAACAGTAAGTTGCTCAGATTGTCTAACTGTCTCCTGGGTGGAAAGAAGACCATATTTAGCTTGTTTAAAGCCAGAAACAAGACGGCCACTGGTAAAAAGAGGCAGAGAAAAAGACAAAGAAAATTGATAATCCTTGGTAAAATCGAGAGTCACTCTTCGAGGTGGCTGACCCGGAATAAAGGATGGCATCTCCAGTTCAAATAGCTTTTCATTTAGGGTATGAAGTCCCTGAGCATTAAGTGAGGGGAAAAAACTGGAAGCAGCTTCTCGGAGTTTATGCCTGGCTGCTTCTACTTTCTCCTCAGATGCCAGATGATACGGATTCTGGGAAAGAGCCAGTTGAAGGCTGTCTTCAAGAGTTAAAGTTATTTTTTCCTGAGATTGGGCTAACTGGCTTGTAAAAAATATGATAATGAAGGTTGCTAAAATTACTGAAACTTTCTTCATCTTCAATCTCCTTAACCTTTTTTCTCTTCCTTGATGATTCCCAAAAGAAAGAAGCTCTGAATTAGCTCAGCGCTCTTAGTGTAACTGTATTTTTTATCCAGCCAGAATCTTTTAAAGTAAAAACCATGGAGCAGAGCATCGAGAATATAGCAAGCATCCATGACATTCATCGGACGAAACTCACCGTTTTTTATTCCTTCCTGGAAAATCTCTGACATAATTCTATAAATTCTGTCTGTTTTATTTTTGAGATTATCTAACATTTTAACCTCAGCTTCCCCCAGTGAGCCATCGGATTCAGGAAGAAGGTGGTGGATCTTGAACATTAACGACTTTTCCATAAGAAAAATCCTGGGAATATTTTTTTTCTGATGATAAAAACCAAGAGTAAAATTGATGATATCTTTTACTTTTTGGACTGAAGATTCCTCTTTTTGTTTTATTTTTCTCAACTTCTGGGCCACTTCATCAAAAGAGTTGAGGATTATCTCGAAAAATAGCTCATTTTTACTTTGGAAATAGCGGTAGATGGTAGCCTTAGAAAATTGGGCTTCAGCCGCAATATCATCCATAGTTGTCAAGCTATAACCTTTTTGGGCAAATATATTTTCAGCAGCTTTAAGAATAAATAATTTATTGGCTTCCCATCTTCGCCGTTTCCTTTCCAATCTGAGATCTTTTACAGCCATATTTATACCCTTTAGTTTAATATCTAAACTATAAAGTTTTATAATTAAACTAAATAGTTAAAATAGCAGTAATCATTTTCCATGTCAAGTTTTTTTCTTAACTTTTTAAGCATCTTTTTTTCCGTGATATCCAATAATTAAAGAAATTATTTTTAACTATGTGGATTGCCGTCCATCCGAGCCCATAGTGGTGGGCGGGGGTCTTGGCGAGGATGGAGGGAAATCGATGCTAAATTTCATTTCTTTGTGAGGAATTTCACTCCTCACGGTTTTGGGAATGCTTTCACTGAATTTTAAGCTAGCAATATCTTGGCCTTTGTTTTATAAATAAGGTAAGTAATGAAGATAAGAATTATTAGCCTGTTGTTTATCTTTTTAATCTTTGAATGTCTGACTTTAATCTCTACCCCGCCCCATAAACTCGGAAGCCTCAAAGAATATTATTATCCTGTGACTAACTTTATCCATCAAAAAAATTTAAAGGAGCAGCCAGCATTTCCTTCCTGGTGGGAAATATCAATTCGACTTAAAGCCAGCGGCTCCTATACAATTAAAGAAGGAAAAGAGCAAATTCAAGCTGCTTATTCCTTTATTCTACTCTGGACAGGTTGTATGGAAGAGGATATGGATGACTACCTTATCTATCACGAAACCTCCAGGCTGTTAGAATGGAAAGCACAAGAAAAAGCTGAATCCTTTGGCAAAATTAAATTGTTATCTGAAAAAGATTTTTCAGGAAAGCCTCATTTTGATTTTCATTATATCTTAAGAAAAGGAAAAGAGCTACATTTTGATTTTCAAGTTGAAAGCTTTTATGTCCCCCAGAATCGACAACAATATGAATTTTACCTTTATCTTCCAGCTTCTGAAGAAAATAAGATGTACCCTTCAGAATTTAATTATAATGATTATATAATTAAAGGATCCAATCGGATCGTTGTCGCCCAAAAAGAAATCTACAACCACCGACTGGACAAGACTTATCAATGGTCATGGAAATACCAGAAATGGTTGAAAGGCACAGGTAAAACTGTTTTCCTTTTTAATAATCATCAGGTCCAGGTGAATCTGTTAATAATCCCTCATTTATCAGGCCGCTGAGGACAGCAGGCCCTATAGTCTATTCACATTTTGCCTATTACATTTTGCTTTTCACTG
>CAZEQD010000103.1:0-4403 GCA_964514305.1 uncultured Eubacteriales bacterium | reverse complement strand
CAAAAATAGGTCAGACTTTTGTGGCTCAGTATAACAATTTAATGGCCATCGAGGTACTTCTGGCAACTTATAATAGAAAGAATACCGGGGATTTTATTTTCCATTTGAAACAAGACTCTGACAGCCAGGAAGATTCATTCACCTACAAAGGCAACATCAGCCAGGTTAAAGACAATAAATATTTTCGCTTTCGCTTTCCTAAGATAAAAGAAGCCAAAGGGAAGAAATTCTATTTTTATTTAGAGGCCCCTCAATCCCGGCCCCGCAATGCCATTACTATCTGGGCTAATTCTGAAGATTTATACAAGGAAGGGGAGAAAATCGTAAACGGCACTCCTGCGAAAGGTGACCTTGTGTTTAAAACAATCTATGATTTGGGTTTGAAAGGAAATTTGGCCACGTTTTTAGGTGAAATAACACAGAATAAGCCTTCTCCTTTGAATAAGAAAGCATTTTATGTCGGGTTGATTTTACTATTTGTCCTGAGCTGCTCGGCTTTTATGACTGTTGTGGTTAAGTATTTTATAGAGGAGAAATGATCTTAAAAGAAATTTTGGACAAATTGATGTATATTTACAGGAGGAAGTAACAATGATAAGATTGAACATTACCCTACCAGAAGAATTATATAAGGAATTAAAACCTATCCCCAACAAAAGCCGTTTTATCGCTGAGACTTTAAGGGATCGATTAGAAAGACAAAAAAAAGAGAAACTGGATAAACTCCTTATAGAAGGCTATAAAGCAACAAAAGAGGAGGATAAAAAACTCAACGAAGAATGGGAGAATATTACCCAATCTAATCAAATCCGAACTATAGACAAAAAAAGATTGATAAAATTGTTAGGAAAAATATCAGAAGAAAAAATAAAAGAAGTAGAACAAGCAATCTTAATTCATTTAGGCTTTGAGACTTAGTTGCTCTATCCTCTCTTTTCAAATGAATAAAAGTAAATGAATAAGAAAAAAAGAGGCACTTTCAACCTTTCAACTTTTAAACTAACATGGATTTAAAGAAAAAAAGAATTACAGTTACTGGGGGCAAAGGATTTTTGGGGACTCATCTAGTCCGAAAGCTCCGCCAAGAAAGAGGATGTGAAAATGTGCTGGTGGCCGATCTGCCTGAATATGACCTGCGGCTGATTGAGGACATTAAAAGAATGCTTGATAAGCAGAAGCCTGAGATAGTCATCCATCTGGCCGGAGTGGTGGGCGGTATTGGAGCCAACCGGGAAAACCCAGGTAAATTCTTCTATGAGAATGCCATCATGGGAATTCAGCTTATGCATGAAGCTTACCTGAGGGGAATCGAAAAATTCGTGGCTCTGGGGACTATCTGCTGCTATCCCAAATTTACCCCTGTCCCTTTCAAAGAAGAGAACTTATGGGATGGCTATCCTGAAGAGACCAATGCCCCTTACGGATTAGCTAAAAAAATGCTTCTCGTTCAGTCCCAGGCTTACAGGCAGCAGTACGGTTTTAACTCAATATTTCTGATGCCGGTTAATCTTTACGGTCCAGGTGACAACTTCGACCCCAAATCTTCCCATGTCATCCCGGCGCTTATAAAAAAAGTAGTAGAGGCTGTGGGAGGAAAAGAGGCGGCTCTGCGAAGAATCCAGCTACTGAATAAATCCGTCACCCAAAATAAACCAGACAGGCTTGACCAGCCTCATAAAGGAGACAAACCAATCGTCGTCTGGGGCACAGGCAAAGCCTCAAGGGAATTTCTTTATGTTGAAGATGCAGCCGAGGCCATAATATCAGCCACCGAAAGATATGATAAGTCTGAACCAGTCAATATTGGCGCTGGCTTTGAGATAAAAATAAAAGATTTGGTTGAGCTTATCGCTAAACTTACTGGTTACAGAGGGAAAATTATTTGGGATACAACCAAGCCCGACGGCCAGCCAAGGAGGATGCTCGATGTGTCAAGGGCAGAGAAAGAATTTGGATTCAGAGCTAAGGTTGGTTTTGAAGAAGGACTGAAGAAAACAATTGATTGGTATGTTGGCCAAAGAGGTAAAAAAAAGTAGAGAAAGGAGAAAAGAGGAAAAGTTTTTTTCTTAAATAAAAAATAGATCTTATTCAAGGACAGTGCTGCTAAAAAAATGGCCTGTCCTTTTTTTATAAAGAGCATGGCGATGACTAAAAATATAATATCCAATGTGGCATAAAAAAAGCAGCCAGGGAACCGGCCTTCTTCTGGTTCCAGCCGCACTGGTTATACTCCTGGGGCTTATAAATTACAGGCGGGCAGGTGGCTGGCTTCTAATTTCTGCAACTGCCCTGGCTGCTTACTTCATCCACTATGGACAACTGCCTGGAAATCCCAGCCCTTTACAAGAAGTTATAAGAATCAAAAGGATACTTCTTTATATACGCTGTTTTACAGGTTTGGCTGCTGGTTTCTCGCTTTTCTTGCCTTCGCTTTTGGTCTGAATTATTATAATTAGCCTTTTCAGAAAAAAAGGCCTTTAATCTGGATAATACAGTATGAAAATTTTCCTAGAAAACGATTTGAAAAGATTTCGTTTATTCGAAAAATATGCGAAAATCTCTACTGAAGGTAAAGCCTTTTGACTATTTAGAGCAAATTTACTGATTGAATTATTATAAAAGTTGCAGGCTTCCAAAGCCAATGCCAAAAATTTAACGACGGTAGTCTAAATAAAAAAAAGATTAAATTAAAGATTTTAAACATAATGAAGTGGACAACATCACCTTTTTCCGCTATTATTTATAGCCAGTCTGACGAAACTGACTGGTCTAAAAACTAAATTGGAGAATGATTCTAGGAAGCTCGGCTGGTGCGCATAGGCTAATACGGAAAAACTTAAGAGAGCAAATAAATAGATGGGCCGGCTGTTTGGATTTGACCAACCCATGCTATTAAAGCATTCAAATCGGCGCTCGCCTTAGTTAGCCGAATGTAAAGGTAAGGAGCAATAACATTCAGGTCTGTATTTTCTGAAAATTATTGACAGCAAGAAAAAAATGAAACTAATTATTCAGATACCTTGTTATAACGAGGCTCTATATTTGCCTCTGACTCTCAAAGACCTACCTCGTCAAATAGAAGGAATAGATAAGATAGAAACTCTCATCATCGACGACGGCAGTACTGATGGCACAGCTGAAGTGGCTACCAAAAACGGCGTTGACCATATAGTTCGTTTTAAAAAGCATCGAGGCCTAGCATCCGCTTTTGCTGCTGGCCTGGAAGCCTGCCTGCGCTTAGGGGCTGATATAATTGTCAACACTGATGCCGATAATCAGTATAAAGGCTCCGAAATTCCGAAATTAATCGAACCCATCTTGAAGGGTGAAGCTGATATAGTTGTCGGCGACAGACAAACCCAGAGTATCCCCCATTTCTCCAAAATAAAGAAAAAATTACAAAAATGGGGGAGCTGGCTGGTCAGAATACTGTCCAAAACAAAAGTGCCTGATGCTACCAGCGGCTTTAGAGCCATAAGCCATGAGGCAGCTTTAAAACTAAATATTCTCTCCAATTTTTCTTATACCTTAGAAACTCTAATTCAGGCTGGTAAAATGAATTTAGCTGTCAAAAGTGTACCTATAAAAACCAATGCTATGGTTAGAAAATCCCGCTTATTTTCCAATATGATGACTTTCTTAAAAAATTCTGCCTCAACTATCATCAGGACTTATTCGATGCATGAACCGCTGAAAATTTTTCTCTCTATGGCTGGTTTGCTTTTCATCCTGGGCATTATCCCTGGAATAAGATTTTTAGTTTTTTTCTTTTCAGGAAGACCAGGGGGTCATATTCAATCTCTGATCTTGAGTGCGATTTTATTGATTCTAAGCTTCTTATTAGTTGTAATTGCCATTCTTTCTGACCTTATTTCTTCCAACCGCAAATTAATTGAGGAGGTTTTGAGGCGGGTGAGAAGAATGGAAAGCCCAGAAAATGGCCAAGGCGAATCTAACGATCAGTCAGGAGGATAGAGATAGTCGAGGGAGTCTGGTTAGTCAAGATGGTTGAAAAAAGTGCGAAAGGATCGAGAAGGTCCTGAGGGTCTATTTAGTCTGGAAAAGATAGAGTCTCTTCCTTTTACCAGAGAGGATGAATTGATAAGGATTCTCTATGAGTGAAGTTGTTATCTTAGGAGCTGGCTTATCGGGTCTCAGCGCAGCTTATCATCTCAAAAAAGATTACCAGCTTTTTGAAAAAGAAAAAAGTGTTGGCGGCCTGTGTCGTTCTCTAAAAATCAAAGGCTTTATCTTTGATCATGGTCCTCACATACTTTTTCCTAAAGATAAGTATGTAGCCCAACTAATCAGAAAGCTTCTTGGTCAAAATCTCCGCACTCAAACAAGGGAAGCCTGGATTTATCATAAATTCTGTGATGTTTATACCCGCTTCCCCTTTCAAT
>CAZEQD010000102.1:0-4503 GCA_964514305.1 uncultured Eubacteriales bacterium | reverse complement strand
CACATCTTTTTCCAGCTTTACTTCGCTGGAATTTCCGGTGAGAAAAGTTCCTTCCACCAGATTGTCTTTTTCTTTGTAGACAAAAGGAAAATGAGTGTGGCCAAAAAAACAGATTTGAGTTTTGATGTGGAGGAAGGCTTCAGCTGCATCGAATTCTCCGAAAATATAATGGTCTTCATCAAATGGAGCTCCATGACATATAGTTATATTATTATGGACAATCAGGGGCCCTTTTTTTAATCTGTAGAGAAAATCTCTGTTTCTTTTCAGTATTCTTCTTTTTGTCCAGAGAATGGCTGAGGCGGCAATCGGATTAAATGTTTGAACGGAATCAAGGCCAGAGACAGCTTTGTCATGATTACCTCTGATCATAGACATTGGCTTTAGGGCCCTAATCTTCTGGATGATTTCATTAGGAGAGGCCCCATAACCAACCAGATCTCCCAGGAATAAATAATAATCGATTTTACGTCTTCTGATAAATTTTAAAAGGGCTAAAAATGCTTCCAGGTTTCCATGAATATCGGTAAAGATTAAATAGCGCATTTTTTAATGACTCTGGAGACAGTAAGATTCATACATTTTATGAGCTTTATAAGAACTTCTAACCAAAGGACCGGCTTCTACTTCTTTAAAGCCGTAATGGAAAGCTATTTCCTTTAACTCCATGAATTCTTGAGGAGAATAGTATTTATGAACAGCAGCATTAAATTTTGTCGGTTGGAGGTACTGACCTATTGTTAAGAGCTCGCAGCCTACTTTCTGAAGGTCGGCCAGAGCTTGGATGATATCGTCCTTGGTTTCTCCCAATCCGACCATGAGACCAGATTTAGTTATGGCCCCCATCTCTTTGGATCTTTTGAGAATGTTTAAAGAGCGGTAATAGTTTTTTTCCGGCCTGTTTATTTTAGGGTAAAGAGAAAAAGGGACCTCTAAGTTATGATTGATTATTTCAGGCTCAGCTTCAATAACTCTTTTTAAAGCTTCTATCTTGCCTTTAAAGTCGGGAATCAGAACTTCTACTTTTACTCCGGGCAATCTTTTTTTTAGGGTCAGGATAGTGGAGACAAAGAGGAAAGCTCCACCATCTAGAAGGTCATCACGAGTAACTGAAGTGACGACTACATATTTCAATCCCATAGAGGCAGCTGCCTCGGCCACTCTTTGGGGTTCGCGTCTATCGGGATGTTGAGGCCTTCCCTTTTTTACGGAGCAGAAGGCACAATTTCTGGTGCAGATATCGCCCAGAATTAAAAAGGTTGCTGTTTTAGCCGTCCAGCAATAGCTTATATTAGGGCATTTTGCGCTCTGACAGATTGTGTGCAGATTTTTTTCTTTTAGGAGATGGGCAACATAGAAGAAATTTTTATGAGAAGGGAGTTTTACTTTCAACCAAGGAGGTTTTTTTTGAATCTGGGTTTCGGAATTAGGCAATTTTTATCCCGCTTAGTAAAATTGAATTCAGGAATATCGAAACTTAAAGTATTTTTCTATTATGAAAAATAAATTAATAATATTCTAATTCTCTTTCTCTTTTAAGACGCCTTCTCATTCTCTTGCGAGCTTGGGCTTCTTTCATCCTTTTTCTTTCCCCTGGCTTATAGTAGACAGAATGTTTTTTTATTTCTTTTATGATTGCTTCCTGTTGCACTCTTCTCTTGAATCTCTTGAGAGCACTTTCCAGAGATTCGCCTTCTTCGACGATAACAAAAGCCACTAATATTCACCTCCTTGTGGCAAAGTATCAGATTTATAT
This sequence comes from uncultured Eubacteriales bacterium, assembly GCA_964514305.1. GTDB lineage: Bacteria > Acidobacteriota > Aminicenantia > Aminicenantales > Aminicenantaceae > CAZEQD01. The sequence goes on along the minus strand of CAZEQD010000102.1, from coordinate 2,747 downwards.
CTAAATCGTACCTTCTTGTCAAGCTAAATAGATTTTTTTAGAGGGAAGGGGCTCTTCTCTCTAACTTCTTAACTCGTAGCCAGCTCTAAGAATGCATGCTTCAGCTGTTATTTTCATGGGTTCTATAAGAGGCACCGAAAGGTCCTCTTCTTTCACCACCAAGGGGACTTCAGTACAGCCAGCAATAATGGCTTCGGCTCCTCGTTTGATAAGTTTTTGGCAGACATCAATTATGTTTTTTCGGGGACGGCCGGAAGTAAAACCGGCTTTTATACCTTTTTTTCCAAAAATAGCCTCCGCTACTTGCTGCTGCTCGGCGGCGGTAGGCTCAATCACTTCAATTCCTTCTTTTTGGAAAGCCTGATGGAAAAGCTTTGATTTAAGTGTACCTGAACTGGAGATGAGGCCCGCTATTTTAAGGTGAGGTAGATTTTTTTTGGTCCAGGCAATTGATTCTTCCAGAAGACTTAGCAGAGGATATTTTTTATTATTTGTAATCTCAGATAAGAAATAGTGAGCAGTGATGCAGGGAATGACAACAAGCTCTGCCCCGGCCTGGAGGAGTCGGTTTAGCCCTTCCTCAAGAAGGGGAGCTGGACTTGGACCTTTTTTTAAGATAGCTTCGGTTCGAGGAGGAATTTGGGGATTACTGTAAATGATTGTCGGGATGTGGTCTTGATCTTTTTGAGCCTTTGTTCTGGATATGATCAATCTATAGAAATAACACGTAGCTTCGGGTCCCATCCCTCCCAGAATGCCGATGGTTTTTTTTCTCATTTTAACTTTTCTTTCATTATTTGTCTGAGCCTTTGAAGAGGGAGGGCCTCAATTTTATGGCCCTCCCAGCCGCTCATGGAAGTGGCTTTGAAGAGGGAATTGAGAATGGCCTCTTCAGCCGCTTCGACTGCAGCCAGAAAGAGGGGTGACATCTGGTTGTTGCTGAGTACTTCTCTTTTTAAGGTTGGTGCTTGGGGATGATGAGGGATTCTCAAATCTGGAGCTGTGGAGAAGGCTATAGCATAATCTCCACTTCCGTTTGAATAGAAACCGCCAGTACGGGCAATACCCAGAAGAGCTCTTTTGGCCAGGCGTTTTAAATTTCTACTGTCTAAAGGGGCATCAGTGGCTACAACCATCATGCAGGAGCCTTCATTTGGACGGGAGAGATCTTTTTTAAGGTAGTAATTACCGAAACTTAAGCCTACCGGAAGTCCGTTTATCTGCAGGATACCGCCGAAATTTGTCTGAACCAATACTCCAACTGTGTAGCCACCCCTAGTGGGAGGAAGAACCCGGGATGATGTTCCAATTCCACCTTTAAAGTTAAAACAAATAGTACCTGTCCCGGCTCCAACTGAGCCTTCTTCCACAGGGCCGGAGGTAGCGATTTCTATGGCTTTTATCACATCAGCTTTTTTAACATGCCTTCCTCGGATATCGTTCAGCCAGCCATCATTTGTCTCTCCGAGGACAGGATTAACAGAAAAAACATTTTCGTTGCCTGGCAGAGATAGAATGTAATCAATAACAGCCTCAGCTGCAGTGGGCACGCTAAGAGTATTGGTCAGGATAATGGGAGTTTCTATATTTCCTAGCTCTTCTATTTGAGTGTAGCCAGTTAATTTGCCGTAACCGTTTGCTACATAAACGGCTGCTGGCACTTTTTGTTGATAGATATTGCCATCATGAGGAAGGATGGCTGTTACTCCGGTCCGCACATTATTGTCTTTGATAAGAGTTACTTGGCCTACTTTTACCCCTAAAACATCAGTTATAGCGTTCCATTTGCCTGGTTTCAGGATGCCAGTTATTAGGCCAAATTCTCTCATCCTTGGTCTTTTTTCTGAATGGACAAGGCCCACCCCGATTACAGACAAAATTATTAAAGCTAATAGAATTCTTTTCATAATTTTTATCTGATTATAAGTTTTCTGAGAATACGATATTATTTTATTCGTCATAAAAAATCAACAGGCCTTGGAAAAAGGAATAGAGAAAAAGGGGCAGATATCTTCGGCTCCACTTTTGGTGCGGGATTCTGTTGACATCTGAAGGAATAATTTATACATTTCTAAGGCAAAAAAATGGAGATTAGTTGTCGAAAGTCATATTATAAATTCCTGAACATTGTTGGAATAATTGTAATTTTTGTTTCATTCATAGGAATAAATAAGGTTGAGAGCAAAAAAGTAAACGATTCTAAACATGCTTATTATAGGTTTAAGAACTCAGGGGAAGATTATTTAAGGGAAGGGAAGTTTGATTTAGCCATTCAGGCTTTCAATCAGGCCTTAATTCTGGTCAGAGAAGTTAACCAAGATAATGCAGAGATAGAATGCCTCATGCGTTTAGGCCTTCTTTATTGGAATGTTGGTCAGCTTGAGGTTTCCTCACGGTATTATAACAAAGCACTTTCCTTGGCTAGAAAAATGAAGACAAAAAATCTGGAGGAAAAATGTCAAAAAGCCCTTGAAATTTATAAGCTCTATAGGAAGGGAAAGCGAAACCGAGATTTAGAAAGATACCAGGATTCTATAAAAGATTTTAATAAAGCTATTCAAATTAGCAAGGAAATTGGCAGTAAAGAGCATGTAGTGAAGTGCCTCAGGCAGTTGAGTATTACTTACTGGAGATTGGATAATCTTAAGCAATTTTACTTATTGAATAATGAAGCTCTAAATTTAGCGCGTGAGTTTAATCATCGTAAAGAAGAAGTCAGGTGTTTGAATAATATTGGGTTATTTTAT
>CAZEQD010000101.1:0-4506 GCA_964514305.1 uncultured Eubacteriales bacterium | reverse complement strand
TGACCCCACCATGCTTTAAATAATGAACATGCAGTCGCCGTAGCTGTAGAATCTGTATTTTTTGGCCACTGCTTCCTGGTAAGCTTTTTTAATTAAGTCTAAGCCAGCAAAAGCAGCTACCAACATGAGCAGAGTTGACTTAGGAAAATGGAAATTAGTTAATAGCCTATCTACTATGCTAAATTTATATCCAGGATAAATAAAGAGCTTGGTCTCATGGCGGCCGGGCTTAACAACACCATCCTTATAAGCACTCTCCAGAGCCCTAACCGAAGTTGTGCCTACAGCAATAATAGGGCGTTTTTCTTTTAAGGCGGCATTGATCAAAGAGGCGGAGCTGGTGCTTATGAAGTAACTTTCAGCCAGCATTTTATGTTTTTCCACCTCTTCTACTCTTACTGGTTGAAAAGTAGCCAGACCGACATCGAGCGTCAGTGGTGCAATAATTATTCCTTTTTCTTGGATATTATGAAGAATCTTAGGCGTAAAATGAAGACCAGCCGTAGGCGCAGCTACAGCCTGACCGCTGCGGGCATAGATAGTTTGATATCTTTTTAAATCAAAATCCCTGAGTGACTGCTTAGCTTTGGGCCGTTTAATGTAAGGTGGGAGGGGAGCATAACCAATTTTTTTTAAACGGTCAAGAACACGCGGAGAATTGAACTTAATCAGTCTTTTGCCTCTCTCTTCGATTCTAATAACTTCGCCTTCCAAATCTGGCGAAAAAGAGATTTTATCTCCTACTTTGACCTTTTTGGCTGGGCGACAGAGAACCTGCCAAATACGAGGGCTTTCTTCTTTAAGAAAAAGGAAATCGATGTATTTTTCTCCTTTTTTCCCCCACGCTTTAGCTGGGATAACTTTGGTGTCATTGATGATAAGCACTTCTTCTTTATTCAGAAAGGAAAGAAACTCCTTGAAGTAGGTATGGATAATTTCACCCGTATTCCGTTTGACAACCATCATTCGGGATTGATCTCTTCGAGGATAAGGCTTTTGGGCAATAAGTTCAGGGGGAAGATAATAATCAAAGTCAGCAGTTAACATTTTTTAAAAGCCTGAATTCTGGGGCCTAAGTTGATGATCATATTTGGCACTCTATCGATTAAAGTTTAATAAAATTTATACCTTTAATTTTTTTCTAGTTTGATTTTGATTGAAAATTTTTGAATCTTGACCTACTCTTTAAAGAGTTTTTTTTGAGTAGAAGTTGGAACAAGACCCAAATGTCCATAGGCTTTTAAGCTTGCTCGGCGGCCGCGAAGAGTTCTTTCCAGAAAGCCAATTCGCATCAAGAAGGGCTCATAAATAGATTCAATTGTATCCTTCTCCTCGTCGATAGCCGCGGCAATGGTGTTGATACCCACTGGGCCTCCATTGAAGTTTTCAATAATGGTCAATAGAATCTTTCGGTCGACATCGTCCAGACCCAGAGTGTCAACTTCCATCATGTCTAAGGCTTTAACTGCTTCCTCTGAGGTAATTTTGCCCTCACCTCTTACATCAGCATAATCTCTGACCCGCCTTAATAACCTATTGGCCACCCGAGGTGTTCCTCGGGCCCGGCGGGCAATCTGCTGGGCTCCCTTATCATCAATGCTTACCTTGAGGATGGAAGCTGACCTCTTGATTATTTTCTTCAGGTCGTCCTCTCCGTAATAATCGAGGCGGTGGATAATGCCAAAGCGGCCCCGAAGAGGGGCGGTAATGCGGCCAGCCCGGGTGGTGGCCCCTATTAGAGTAAATTTCTTGAGCTTTAATTTATGACTACGGGCACTTGGACCCTGACCGATAACGATGTCCAGGCTGAAATCCTCCATGGCTGAGTAGAGAATTTCTTCAACTGAAGGGTGAAGACGGTGAATTTCATCAATAAAAAGAATCTCCTTCTGTTGCAGATTGGAAAGAATTGCCGAGAGATCTCCTGTTCTTTCGATGACTGGGCCAGAAGTAGGTTTGATGCCCACGCCCATCTCGTTGGCAATTAGATAGGCCAGACTGGTTTTACCCAATCCTGGCGGCCCATAGAGAAGGACATGATCAAGCTGTTCATTGCGCTTTCGGGCGGCTTCAATGAATATTTTTAAGTTTTCTTTAACTGTGGTCTGCCCGACAAATTCGTCAAAATTCCGGGGACGGAGATTGTCCTCATAAAGCAAATCTTCTTTTGTCCGGACCGGACTTAGGATGGTCTCTATATTGGCTTGCTTTTTCATCTAATTTCTACCTTGTTTTGGCTACTTAAATTAATGAAGATTATAAACATTTTTTTATTTTTTGCCAGCAAATTAGCTAAGAAATGGAGCTAGAATCAGGCCTTTCATCTCAATTTTAAACTTTGGCTAATTTTTTTAGGCTCTCTCGGAGAAGCTGTTCAAAGCCGGCCTCCACAGTCAGCTGGCTGATGGTCTCATCTACGATTTTTTCTATTTCTTTGCGCTTGAAGCCAAGGTTTATCAGGGCAGAAATTAAATCTTCTCTTTCTTGGAAGCCTTTTGTTTTGATAATTTCCTCTTTTTTTTCGAGTTTTTCTTGTAATTCGAGAGCAATTCTCAAGGCTGTTTTTTTACCTATGCCAGGAACAAGAGAAAGGCGGGTGACATTGCTTTGTCTGATGGCCTCTTCAAGGTCAGAAACTTCTATACCAGAGAGAATATTTAAAGCCAGCTTAGGGCCGATGCCAGATATGCTAATGAGTTTCATAAATATTTCTCTCTCTTTTTCTGTAGAAAATCCATAAAGAGCAAGAGAGTTATCTGTTAGATGAGTATAGATGAAAAGCTCTACCTGCTGGTCAAGATCACCTAATTTGAAATAAGTAGAGAGGGGAATCCAGGCACAGTAGCCGACTCCTCCAATATCAAGAACAACCTGGTTGGGCGATTTTTGAATCAAGTTTCCTTTGAGATAGCTGATCATTTATTGGCTTTTTCTATTTAGATTCTTTGATTTTTTCCTTAAATATTCGTGAATTTAAATGGCAGAAAGCAGTAGCCAATGCATCGGATGCATCAGTTGGTAATTTTTCCTCTTGGATATTAAGCAGCGTTTTGATCATAGTGTTGACCTGGTTTTTATCGGCCTGACCGTAGCCCGTCACCGCCTTTTTTATTTCCAAAGCCGAATATTCATAGAGTGAACATTGATGAGCCGCTACAGCCACTAACACAGCTCCTCTTACCTGACCGAGAGTAATGGCTGTTCTTATATTTTGGGCATAAAATGGATTTTCTATAGCTACCTCCTCAGGTTCAAAAGTTTCGATAATTTTTTCAAGATTAACTTTTATTTCATTTATTTTTTGATAGAAAAGAAGGCGGCGCGGGGGCCTGATGACTCCATAGCTTAGGACATTGTAGGTGAGGTGATTATATTCGATGAGGCCAAATCCTGTTGATTGTATGCTGGGGTCGATGCCTAACACCCTCATCTAACTATTTTTCGGCCGAATATCGGGCAATTTCCTCTTCATCGATATCGAAATTAGACCATACGTTCTGAACATCATCATGGTCTTCCAGCTCTTCCATTAAACGCAGGAGCTGCTGGGCTTGCTTCCCCTCAAGCTTAACGTAATTATGAGGGATATAACCAAGATTAGCTGCAGCTAATTCGATATTGCGTTCTTGGAGAGAATTGACTACAGCTTCGTAGTTTTCAGGGCTTGTGAATATTTCATAATTGCTACCATCTTCTCTTATATCTTCGGCCCCTGCTTCTAATGCAATATCTAACAGCTCATCTTCTGAAGCTTTTGTTTTTTCAACAACAATGTATCCTTTGCGTTTAAACATCCAAGCTACACAGCCAGATTCACCGATGTTGCCACCGTTTTTGGAAAAAATATGCCTTAACTCAGAAACAGTTCTGTTTTTATTGTCAGATAAGGCTTCGACATAGATGGCTACTCCTCCCGGTCCGTAGCCTTCGTAGGTTACCTCTTCGTAAGTAGTTCCTTCCAGCTGGCCGGTGCCTTTCATTATAGCTCGTTTAATATTATCAGCCGGCATGTTAACAGTCTTAGCTTCAGCAATGGCCTTTCTTAAACGGGGATTGGCCTCTGGGTCACCTCCTCCCAAACGTGCAGCCATCGAAATTTCTCGGATAATTTTAGTGAATATTTTTCCCCTTTTAGCATCCTGAGCAGCTTTTTTGTGCTTTATAGAGTGCCATTTAGAATGCCCAGACATGTTAACTCCTTGAGTATTATGTCAAAAAAATTCTAACATAATTACTTCAATAATAAAAGTGGATATTGGAAGGAGGCAGATCTCTAAATTAAAATGAGCAACAATACTTATTTCTCAATTTTTGTTAGAACGATCAAATAAGAAAGCTAAATATAATAAAAAAAATTATTATTCTCTCCAGGTGAATGCCTAGTGTACAATTTTGTTCGCAATTTTTGATTTAAGGAGGTAGCCATCGTAAACTCTTTTCAAAAACAAAATTCAAAAGAAAGGAGAGTTTTTAAACGATGGCTACTGGTAAAAATCATACGGGAAT
>CAZEQD010000100.1:0-4596 GCA_964514305.1 uncultured Eubacteriales bacterium | reverse complement strand
AACTTGAACTTTTAGCTTGAATAGATTAGACTATATTTCAAACTTAAATAATTTAAAAATCGAAGATAAAATGCCCGAAGCTACAATTGAAGACAGAGTTAAAGCCCTGCTTGAAGAGCTTCCTCCAGGGGTGGAATTGGTAGCAGCGGCTAAAAGTAGAACTCCCCAGGAAATATTAAGAGCGGTTAAAGCCGGAGTTAAGATAATAGGTGAAAATTACCTCCAAGAGAGTTTAGCCGCCTACCAAATTGTCGGACGTTTGGCTAAATGGCATTTTATCGGTCATCTGCAGAAGAATAAAGCAAAAAAAGCCGTTGAGATATTTGATATGATTGAAACCATAGATTCAGTTAAAATCGCTGAAGAAGTTGATAAAAGATGCTCCAAGCTGGGCAAAACGATGCCTGTTTTAATTGAAATAAATAGCGGCCGTGAGCCACAAAAATTTGGTATTTTGCCTGAAGATGCAGAGAATTTTATCAGAGAAATTTCCAAATTGAAGTATTTAAAAATTCAAGGATTAATGACCATGGGGCCCTTGGCCGGTAATCCAGAAGAGGCCCGTCCTTACTTTGTTGAAACCAAAAAGCTTTTCGATAAAATTAGATCTCTCAATATACCTGGCGTGGAAATGAAATATTTATCGATGGGTATGAGTAATTCATACAAGGTGGCAATCGAAGAAGGGACCAATCTGGTGAGGATTGGCACCAAAATCTTCGGACCCAGACAGACCTGAAACTAAACCCCTTCCTTTTCTTCACCTGCTTCTTTTTCCTCAGTTCGTCCCTTGGCTTTTTCACTTTCTTCTATAGCCTCTTCTACAGCCTGATCAAAATCCTCGCCCAGGTCTTCACCCATTTCTTTGCCCATTTTTTTCATCCAGCGAGCCACACTGCGGGGATCATTTTCATCCAGCCCCGCCAGTTTAGAAGGGTCGGCCAAGCTTTCTAAGCGGCTTTCCTCAGAACGGAAAATGGCTATTCTAGAAATTATTTTTTCCAGATTTTCACTGCTACAGTTTTGACATCGGGGCTTAAATTCAGATCTTATGCTCAAAGTGATGAAAACTGATTTATGACCGCAGTCAAGACAGCGATATTCGTAAATAGGCATCCTTTTTATCCTTCAATAATTTGTAATTATTTAATTTTACGCAGCCCGCTATGGATAGCAGGCCCTACCTTTTACTCCTAACTCTCTATTTTTCACTTTTCTCCTCTTACACTTTACTGTTTACTCTTCACTTTTCACTTTTAACTTTTCACTCATATAAGGATCCCTTCTTTCCATCCCAATTTAATGAGTTCAATCTGATCAGGGTTACTTACTCCCAGGTGATATTTGGTATCAGCTAAAAATATATGTTTAGCCGGTGTCTGGAGAGCACGCTCCCGACCGAAGAACTGCCGCCTTTTTGCCTGGAGAATTCGCAGTCCAGTTGAATCCACAGCCACTGGATCCTGACCAACTATCAGACCTTTATATTCCCAGATATATTTATTGTTATAATGATGAGGACCGATACCATGGAAAAGAGGGGTTAACATCACCAAGATGTTAAGTCTTGTCTTTCCTCTAACCAGTGGTAAATTCCAGATTTTGGCTAAATCAGCGCAGGAATCATGATGATAGGCTGAAGGCACAGGTACAAATTGGATGTAATTTTTAAGACAGCTGCCCATGCCTGCCCAGTAGTGTGTCCGGGCTGGGCGGGCATTAATAATGGCAGTCGCTTTTTTAAAAATAGGATTGCGTAGGACTCCCCTATCATCAATGCCTATATTGCTCTCAGGGACTCCAACCTCCATCACTCTCTTCTTGATTGCCTGTTCAACCTCTACTCCAGTAGGAAGAAAACGCCAAACATTGGTTTTTATGCCAACAATATCAGAAGGCTCCACTAGCTTCTGCCAGGCCTTTAAAATATCATTTTCGCTAAGTAAAGCGGCCACTGCTTCATCCAACATCTTCTGAATTACTTTAGGGTTTGGCTTTTTAAAACCCAATAAAGCCTCCTTGTCTCTAATCAAAACAACTCTGGCCCGTTGAGAAAAAGCTTCTTTAAAGAAGATTCCCTTTCTCCAGGGAAAAGCAGCTGTTAAAGGAACGAAGGCGGAAAAGCGGAGAAAATGACGCCGAGTGATTATTTTATCTTTCATGATTTTTTGCTTTCCATAATAGAGCTAATTTTACTCCTAATTATGATTTTAACTGAATTAATTTTATCAAAATCTTTAAAAGAAATTAAGAATTAAAGAGCTATAATCTCAAAATCATGGCTATTTACCTGATTAACAAAGTTATCCAAACCAGTTGTGTCTAGACCACTATCATGTATTATTTTCAATAAATAAGAATTTTTTATAAAAATATATTAATTCTTATCAATTCTATAAAATTATGTTAAAATTAATTCTTCTTTAAGTTAATATCTATATCGGGCATAAAAATTATAAACATTTAAAGCCTTAAGGAGTAATAAATGATAAAGCTTTCAACCAAAGGAAGGTATGGGACAAGGCTTATGCTCAGCCTGGCTCATCATTATACCAATGGAAATGAAGCTGTGATCCTGAGAAGCGTGGCCGATGAGGAGGAAATCTCCATCCGCTATCTGGAACAAATCATTATTCTTCTTAAAATCAACAGGCTAGTTAAAAGCACCCGTGGGGCTGGAGGCGGGTATACTTTGGCCCGCCATCCATCTAAAATAAAGGTCAGCGAAATCCTCCAAGTCCTGGAAGGTTCCTGCTGTCTGGTAGATTGCGTTGATGATCCTAACTACTGCGACCGTATTCCTACCTGTGCTGCTTATGATATCTGGAAAGAAGCCAGTTATCTGCTCAAAAACTATTTCGAGAACATTACCCTCCAAGATTTAATAGAAATATCTAATAAAAAGCAGAAAAAAGCTAAAATTAAAGAAAAACGTGCCTCTTAATTAGTAAAAGCAGTTACAAGTAATATTTAAGGTTAAACCCCCTTTATTTTCCTTACCTGTCAATCCAATAGATAAAAGTCATTCCATTAAAACAACCCCGCAATTACGTACGGGGCTTTAGTCCAATGCAAGCTTCGCTTGTCCTAAGTCTTCTTTTTCCTGGTACTGTACGCACCTCTCTATCAACTTTTCATCCAAGCCCACTGTACTCACGAAATATCCAGCCGACCATATCCCTCCTCTACCATAATATCTCTTCGGTAGAAAATCAAATTTCTCCCACATCGCTTTCCCCGTATTCAACTTTATTATTTGAACGACTAGCAGGCTGTTTAAAGATCCTCCTCAGTTCGGAATTAATTATAGTACCCTGTATTCCAGAGGGAAGCCTATTTTCTGTAAGGCTTGCTGTCCTTAGCGGGTTGTAAACTAAATAATTCTTTTTTGACACTCTGTTTCGCCTGTGTTATATGTTTTTAACTAAAGTAAGGAAACATATATAAGCTAATTTTTTAAATCAAGAGAACACTCATGAAAAAAATTGGCCGCTTACATGTGCTGACAGATATAGTTTTACAAACGCGTTTTTCCCACCTCGAGCTGGCCCAAATGGCTATTAAAGGAGGGGCTGATACCATCCAATTCCGCCAGAAAAGCGGCCCCACTCGAGTCTTGATCCAGACGGCCAAGAAGTTGAAAAATTTATGTAGCGAGAATGAGGTAACATTTATTGTCAATGATCGCGTCGATGTGGCCATTGCGGCTGAGGCTGATGGCGTCCATCTTGGCCAAGATGATTTTCCTATCCCTTTAGCTCGAAAATTGTTAGGAGAAGAAGCAATTATCGGTGGTTCCGCGGCTACTCTTGAAGAAGCCAAGAAGTGTCTGGCTGAAGGGGCAGATTATATCGGCTTTGGTCCAGTCTTTCCGACAAGTTCTAAAACAGATGCTGGCCCTGTGTCAGGAATTAATATCTTGAAAAAAGTAGTTGAATCTATACAACTTCCAATTATTGCTATTGGAGGTATATCTCCCATGAATACTCATCAAGTGATAGAAGCTGGTGCTTATGGAATTGCCGTCATTTCAGCTGTTTGCTGCCAGGATGACCCAGAAAAAGCTACCAGGGCCCTTTTTCAGGCATTAAAAAATGATAAATAAAAGGAAAAAACTATGGCTGAGACTATCGCTGATATAGGTGAATTTGGACTGATCGATCGTATTCATCAGCTTGTAAAAAAAAGAGGAGTTGAACTGCCTCCATCGAGCCTGGGAATCGGTGATGATACAGCCTTTTTTAGCCCCCGACCAGGGTTTGAACTACTCCTCACCTGCGATTGTTTAGTTGAAGGGAGACATTTCTTGCCTGAATTTATCAGTCCCTTTAATTTGGGGCGGCGGGCAATGAGCGTTAACCTCAGCGATATTGGAGCCATGGGCGGCCTCCCTCTTTATGCCCTTGTTTCATTAGGGCTAAAAGCTGATATGTTAGTGGCCGATGTAGAAGCTATGTATAATGGCTTTCTTGAGGAATTAAATCCTTTTAAAGCCTCTATAATCGGGGGCAATATAACCAAGGTCAAAGATGCTACATTCATCGATATCACTCTAATTGGCCAAGTAAAAAAAGGTAAAATCGTTCTTCGTTCTAC
>CAZEQD010000099.1:0-4770 GCA_964514305.1 uncultured Eubacteriales bacterium | reverse complement strand
AATTCATCCATCCATGACATAATAATACCCCTTTAAAAGTTTTTTGGTGAAGATATCTGAATCTTAAGCTAAAGAACATTTAACTTTATTGTCATTTTCTTGAAAGATTTTCCTAAAGTCAAGAAAGTTCTAGGGAAGAATCTTCAAAGCCGTGATCAAAACTGGTGACAGTTCACTTATTTACCTTATTTTTATCGAGAATGCTCCAGGCCAAAACAAGATGCCAGTCACCATTTTTTCATCCCAGCCTTGGAGATACTCACTTGCCTTAACTTAATATTTACATCAGGAAAGAAACCTGCTCGCCTCTTCTTTTTTAAGGAGTAAAAATGGTATCTTTGCGTTTTATAAGCGCCACTCACCAGGTCACTGGTTCATCTTTTTTATTTACTTATCAAGGACAAAACATTCTTATTGACTGTGGGCTTTTTCAAGAGAGAGTACCAATCTCGCAATTGGGAAGAGTTTGCATTTCCGCCAGCAGAAATAAGTTACGTTCTTCTCACTCATGTCCACCTTGACCATTGCGCTCTTTTAACCAAATTTGTTCGTGAAGGTTTTAAGGTAAAAATCATGGCCACCACTGCCTCCCGAGAGACTTTATGGAACTGTCCTTTTTTATCTCTCCCTCCCTCTGTGCCCGGAAAATGGAGGTGAGGATGAAAGTTTATCCGGCTTCCGAATGACTGGATCGCCGCAATGATGCCTGGGGTGATCAGATGCTACTTTTGCCCTAAGGCTTTCTTATGGGACAGTCAAAAGGTTACGCTTATAATGGGACGCGCGCTCCCTGGAAAACGACTCTGTACGGAGTCTTTGACCGAGCTCAGAGTTTTGGAAATAAGGGTGAGTTTGCTCTGCCGCACGGCTTCTGGGAGCGCAAAAATAAGCTGGACCTATCCACCCCTGTGAATTTTATCAGCATCTGTGACATTATCGGAGGCAACTCCGGTTCCCCTGTCATTAACAAAAAGGCTGAGATAGTTGGCTTGATTTTTGATGGCAATATAGAGAGTCTGCCAGGACGCTTCATGCTTCAAAGCCCTCGCCAATTTCCTTCAATTCGGACCCACTGACGTCCTGGAATAAACATATCATATGAAAAAAGGTGACGTCAATGACTAGAAAAAGGAGAGAAACGACAAAGAGCAATTTTGAGCTGGAAATACACCTTCCAAAGAATAAATTGACCAGCTACTATGGTAATTCATTAAGCAAAATTTCAGAAAAACCATAAAAACACTTTGGATTTAGGATGATTTTATTCCTGATAAGAAATGTGATTATTATGCTTTTAGGGTAAGTATTATATCTGCAGCAATTCTTGCTGCAATTGCACAAATCATTGGACATTTTTCTAACCCACCAGCTTTATACCATTCCTCTGCATCTTCATCTTTCTTGAAATCAAAAGTTCTTCCCATCAACTTTTTCTGAATATCAAAGCAAATAGTACTTCCTGCCTCTTTCTTAAATCTATTATACATTTCATATGAAGCTTCCATCGTAGCTCTATAGGCTTGTACATTCTCAAGAGCTTCGCTTCCGAATACTAAACCAATAGCCATTATGCCTCCTATCAGTGCACCACAAGTTTCACCCATGCGAGCAATTCCACCCGCAAGAGCAGTGCTGGCTTTAATAGCCCCTTTATCCTCTATATGAAGATGATTTTGAAGAGACTTTAAAACACTCCGGCTGCAGCCTTCATACACTCTATCATTATAAAAGGCATCCCAAGCTATACGATCTAGCAATTTTTCTTTTGATCCTGGTTCGACTTCCCGCGTATTATACCTTGCTAGTTCTATTTTTTTAGCAACTTGTTCAGAATTCATACTTTAAACCTCCTTTCTAAAAATATAAAAGCAAAATTTAAGCTTAACTATTCTACCACAATATTGAATTTTTCCTCTTATAAGGTCTTTCTTTTTTTATTAATGGCCTATAATACTATTAAGAAAGGAAAGTTATGGAGATAATTCGAATTTAAAATTATTTCCAAATTTGGTGTGACCTCTTCTTGCAGCCATTACGCGACTCTATAAAAGTGACAAGTTCACTCTGTTTCGTTATAATGATTTTCCTTTTAGATGGGCGGTTAGCTCAGTGGGAGAGCGCGGCGTTCGCAACGCTGAGGTCGGGGGTTCAAATCCCCTACCGTCCACCACCCTTTGATTCGAGCAATTTAAAGCCATACTTTTTATCAATCTTCTAAAACGAAGAAATTTTCTGTTTATAGCTACATCTTTATCTTAGAATAAGTCCATCTGTGGATTTTCTTTTTCCACAAAATCAATAATTTTATCAATCAACTTTTTGGCAGCTTCTATGGAGTGTTTTACTTCATGAGGAGAGATATGATTTTTGGTCTCATAAATAAAATTATGTCTCTGTCTTCTCATTCTGTTAAATCTACTGATAAGATTATGATATTCGTGGCCGAGTGTTAATCTCGTAAATTCAACGATGGTTTTGTGAGAATATTTGGTTGTAGGCAGAAATCCTTTTGAGTACATAAGAGCTCTACCAGCTCTGATCATTGCTTGGTATGCAATTGTGAATGACCATGTTGGATCAATTTCAAGATTAGCTTCTGCTGTTTTTAAATCTTTTAAAGAACGCTTTAACTGGTTTGTTATTTGGTTAAAGTCAGGCTCTTGTCTTTTTATAAGATTATTTTTTAGAAATCTTTTGTAGTCCATTTTCGTTTCCAATAAGCATGACTTTTTTATTTCTCAATATATCCAAAATAAAGGGTTCTTTTTTTGCAACATCTCTTTTGAATTCTATTATGCTGTAGAGTTTATAATTTATCTCGCGCTGCAGCTTTTTTTCTAACCTGTCCAATTCTTTTATTAATTCATCTTCATTTGGATTACCTATAATTAGAAGGTCAATATCAGAAAGATACGTTTCCTTCGATTTAGCATAGGAGCCATAAATGAAGGCAAATTTTATATTCCCCATTTTTTCCAATACTTCTTTTAAACTACCACTGACACCTATTGTCTTAAATACGATGCTTTTTAATTCTTTAAAAAGTGGATAGTTTTTATTGGCTTTAAAGTATCGAGCGTTACCTCTATATTCACTGGTGAGTATTCCTTCTTTAGCCATATTGTTAAGAGTACGTTGAAATGTGCCTGGTTTTTTCCCTATAATTTTGCCCACTTCTTGCATGTAAAAAGAGCGATCAGGATTGGTAAAAAATAATTTTAATAATTCCGCCTTGTTTTTAGTGATTAACGCCATTTTGGCCAATAGATATATGCTATTTGCATACAATTGTATGCATTTAGCATATATTTGTCAAGAATTAATTAGGTTTGGAGAAATATTATGCTGAAAATTTATTTAATCTCTTTGTCTTAAAAGTAATCGATTATTAACGAAAAATAGAATTAGCATATGAATATGAATTTCTTTATTGTTGAATGTCAATAGAAAAATTTACCTACAAACTAACGCGCTAAATTGACTTTTTCTCCAGGTTTAGGCATAGTTTAGGCTGAAATAAAAATGCTCAGCCAGGAAATTTTGGTTTTAGCTGGAACGGCTGCGGCTATTGGTTTTGTCCATACCGTCCTTGGACCTGATCACTACCTGCCTTTTATCGTTATCAGCCGAGCCAGGAAATGGCCGCTTCCAAAAACTCTTATTATTTCCTTTTTTTGTGGACTTGGGCATATTCTGAGTTCTGTGCTCCTGGGGTTTTTAGGCATCGCTTTGGGAATTGCTCTTTCCCGGCTTCAGACTTTCGAATCATTTCGGGGTGGACTGGCTGCTTGGCTCCTTATTGGCTTTGGCCTGGCATATTTTGTCTGGGGAGTTCACCTGGCCATAAAAAATAAATCCCACCGTCATCCTCATTTTCACCTTGATGGCCACCAGCATGATCATCCTCATACTCATCAAGCCGAACATGTTCATATCCATATTGAAGGGAAGAAAAAGACAAATATTACTCCCTGGGTATTATTCATTATTTTTATTTTTGGTCCCTGTGAGCCTTTAATTCCCTTGGTTATGTATCCAGGAATGAAGCACAGCCTTTCTGGGGTAATATTAGTGACCACAGCTTTTGGTTTGGTCACAATCCTGACCATGCTGGTAATTATTGGGATTGGTTCCTTTGGGCTAAGTTTTGTTTCACTTGGGCGCCTGGAAAGATATGCCCATGCCTTAGCTGGAGCCATGATTTTTATTTCCGGATTAAGCGTGATTATTCTCGGCCTCTAAAGGGATTAAATCTTCAATAGAAGCCGTTAGCCATGAAATTTATTGTTGATTGCATGCTGGGTAAACTGGCCAAATGGCTTAAGATTTTGGGCTTTGATACTCTTTATTTCAGTAAAATCGAAGACGAGAATTTCCTAAAATTGGCTGCCCAGGAAGCGAGAATTATTTTAACCAGAGATACAGGCCTCATCGAAAAATCTGGCCAGATGAAGCATCTCTTTATTTCCAGTGAAAATTGGCAGGAGCAGCTCCAGCAGGTTTTAGATGCTTTTGATTTATGGGATAAAGTAAAGCCCAATTCTCGCTGCCTTGAATGTAATGTTGAGCTTAAGTCGTTGTCTCGCCAGAGTGCTAAAAATCTGGTAGCTCCATTTATTTATGAACATGCCCAATCTTTTGCTATTTGCCCCCAGTGCGGCCGTGTTTACTGGCAGGGAACCCACTATCAAGAGATGGAAGCAAAGATTCATGAAATTCTTAGCGAAAGAAATAAAAGCAAAAAATCCAAATGAAGTAAGATGGGGCCTC
>CAZEQD010000098.1:0-4816 GCA_964514305.1 uncultured Eubacteriales bacterium | reverse complement strand
AATGACCCTGATGATAAACTCCGGGTGGGCATGTCAGCTGATGCTGAAATCATTCTGGAGGAACATGATAATGTTCTGGTTATTCCAGAAGGTGCAATAATATATGAGAGTGGAAAAACTTACGTCAATATACAAGATAATTCTGTCCCAGAAGGCATGCGAAAAATAGAAATCACTAAAGGCATATCTGATGGTCTTAAAACTGAAGTTGTCTCAGGCCTTAAGGAAGGGCAGGTTGTGGTCCTTCCTCAGTAGCCTCGCCATCCGATATTTTATGAACCATCCAACGGTGAAAGCGTTGGCTGAAGAAAGCCAGCCTCATCCAAGGATTTTGTTATGCTTTTGTCCGAAATAATAAGACAAGCCTTCCAAAATCTGAAGGCAAACAGACTTCGAAGCATCCTCACTCTCTTTGGCATAATCTGGGGGATTATGGCTATTATGATTCTCCTGGGTTGGGGCTTCGGCTTTCGCGATTTGATGTGGGAAGGAATGAGCAAGATCGGTGAAGATCTGGTCGTTTTTATACCGGGTCATACCTCAATTGGGGTAGGAGGGTATAAGACAGGTCGACCTATTATCCCCGAAATGGCGGATATTGAGGCTATTCAGCTCCAATGTCCTTCTGTAGATGAAATAAACCCCCAGATATCCCACTGGTACTATGTAAAATTTGATACAGAATCCAGGCAGTACAATGTCCGGGGTGTTCTGCCTGTGGCCAAAAAGATGAATAATTGGCAGGTGGCTAAGGGGCGGTTTATAACTGCAGATGATGTTAAAAATCGCCGCCGTTTTGCTTTCATTGGCAACAATATCAAAGAACAGCTTTTTGGCAAAGAATCCAATCCGGTAGGCAAAAAAATAAAGATTAACGGCATATCATTCCTCATCGTCGGCGTGGCGGTTGAAAAAAAGATGCAGATTTCAACCATAAACAGCCGGCATGATGATCAGATTCTAATCCCTCTGACTACAGCTTTACAATTATGGGGGGATGGTAAGAGCCTTGACCTTGTTTTTGCTACTCCAAAGAAACACGTTAAATCCAGTCAGGTGGTGACTGAGATCCGCTCACTAATGGCCAAGCGCCATCGATTCGATCCCGAGGATAAAGAGGCCTTGATGATTTTTGAATTTGCCTTCTACGAGAAGATGTTTAATCTGCTTTCTCTGGGATTGAACATACTCTTGGGTCTCATCGGAGTGATCACCCTTTTTATTGGCGGCGTGGGAGTGATGAATATAATGCTTGTTTCGGTCAAGGAACGCACTCGTGAAATAGGCATCCGCAAAGCCATAGGAGCCAGGAAACGGGACATCAGACTCCAGTTTCTGGCTGAATCTTTCTTTATTACCATGCTGGGCGGTCTGGTGGGTTTTCTGCTGGGTTCATCTTTGCTGGGAGCTGTTAACCTTTTGCCTTTACCGCCCTATATTCCCCTCCCTAAAAACTCTCCAGAACTATCCCTGATTGTTGTTTTGGTCATGATTCTGACTGGAGTTGCTTCAGGATACATTCCAGCCAAAAATGCTGCTGAGTTGGAACCGGCCAAAGCCATTGAGTACGAACGAGGTGAAACCGTTGTAGGCAAGAAAATACCAAAGCCTCTCTGGACATCTCGCACCCTGACAGGTGAACTCATCGGTCAGGCCTTTCTCGAAATTCGCAGCAGTAAGGCACGAAGTTTTCTGACAATGTTTGGAATATTTTGGGGCATTGCTGCCGTCATTGTCCTCATAGGATTTGGCACAGGTTTCCAGAAATTTTTCAACCGTGAATTTGGAAAGATGGGCGAAAAAACTATTTATGTAAGTGGTGGCCGGGTCAAAAGCCAAAAAGGCACTTATCGAGAAGCACGAAGAGTCCGGCTCTCAATAAAAGATGTTGAGGCCTTAAAAGCCTATCCTGTTGAAGTAGAGGAAGCCTTGCCAGAATATGACTGTAGATTTTTGGTAGTGAAATACGCTACTGAAAGCCGGGCTGTACACACCTTGGGTGTGATTCCAGATACTTTGAAAATGCGCAATTTTAAAGTGGCCAAAGGTCGATTTATCAACCAGGAAGACATTAAAGCAAGCAGGAGAGTTTGTTTTTTAGGAGCCAATATTCATGAGCGCCTCTTTGGCAGCCGCAAGCTTGATGCGACAGGAAAGTACGTCAAGGTCAACAATGTCCGCTATCTTGTCATAGGGACCGCTCAGCCCAAAGGGCTTCAGTTGTCTATGAACACCTCCTATGATGACGATAAAATGCTTATTCCGTTTACTGCGGCTTTGAAAGACTTCAGCGGAAAAAAATATCTTTCTAGAATACTAGTTTCACCAATTGATAAAAACCGTTATGAACAAGCCGAAAAAGAAATCCGCAGAACTCTATCTAAGCTCCATAAGTTTGATCCAGAAGATAAAGATGCCTTATACATATGGAGTATGCTTGAAGGCATGGATTTCCTGAAATACATTGTTCTGGGGCTGCAGGTATTTTTGGGGGGAGTGGGGGTGATTACTCTGATGATTGGAGCTGTGGGCGTGATGAACATAATGTATTTTGTTGTTACACAGCGGACCCGGGAAATAGGCATTCGCCGAGCTATTGGAGCTTTTAGGAGGCACATTTTCCAGCAGCTCTTTACCGAGGCTCTGGTTCTTACTTTTCTTGGCGGTCTGATCGGATTTGGCATAGGCTGGGGTTTAAATGCTGGACTTTCAGCTCTTGTTGAATCCTTACGGAGTCAAAATGCCCAGCTCATGATGCTCTTTTCGCCAGAAAACTCACTGCTAACAGCCTTCGTTGCTGTTTTTTTCATGGTGATTGCAGGTTTTATAGCAGGGCTAGCGCCGGCGCTACGGGCCATGCGTTTAAATATTGTTGAGTCCTTACGATATGAATAGCGGATTTATGAAAAGAATAAATATATAATTATATTTTTTTTGAAAATTTTCTCTTATCACAATTTAATAAATGCTTATTATAGGCTATATAAAACTGGGCTTTTTATGGTAAGATGGCGGTGAAATGATGAGAAAGAGATTTGTATTGTTGGTCAAGATGTTGTTGTTAGGAGCTTTCTTTTTAATTTTTATCTTTTGTGCTACCACTGAGAGCCAGAAAGCTAAAGAGAATGAAAATGATCCCCAATACCAGTACCAGAAAGGCGTGGTCGCTTTGAAATACGGTTTGGAGGATGAAGCAATTAAGTACTTAAACCAGGCTATAGCCCTTGATCCCCAGCACTTCCAGTCTTATAAACTTCTTGGCCTTATCTATTTCCAGAAGAAAAATTTCGAGCAAGCGGCTGCAGCTTTTCAGAAATGTCTGGAGATTAAACCTGATTTGGTTAAAGTTCATAACCAACTGGGTAGAGTTTATTGGGAAATGGGGCAAGCTAAGAAAGCGGAAGAGGAATTTAAAAAGGCTGTAGTTTTTGATGGCAATGCCACAGCCAGCTATAACTTAGCGGAGATTTATTTCAAGCAGGAAAAGCTGGAGCTGGCCCTTGATTACATCCAAAAATGCCTTCTTAAAAAAGAGGGATGGGCTAAAGCATATAGCCTCAAAGGAGTTATTCTAAATAAGATTGGCAGATTTTCAGAAGCAATTGAAAGCTTCAAAAAGGCTCTGCAGATTTCGAATACCGAAACCGATAAGGCTGTCTATGGCCTTAATTTAAGCGTAGCTTACATCAATAATAAGGAATATGATAAAGCTCGAAGCCTATTGGAAAACCTGCTTCCTCGAGTTAAAGACGAAAAGATTAAAGCTAAAATCACTGAATACTTAAAGATGATTAGAAACCGCAGACCACTGTAATTATGATAATTAATTGTGCTTTGGCTAGGGGATCTCATTTAATATCAGTAATATATATTAAATATAAGGGCAGAAATGAAGCTTAGATTGATGTTTTTGGCCTAAAAAATCGCCTTCTAAGCAATTCCATATGGCCATAGCCAAAGAAAAAAGCTGTTTATTTATTAAATGTTTATATCCTAATATCTATCCATAACTTCCCTTGCCAAGCTTGTTACATTTTATATAATATAGGTATGAAACGTACAAAATCCATATCACATACATATTCTATACATCCCTACAAATTGCATATATTAAAGGAATAAAGATGAAAAAGCTCATCTATTCTCTTCTAATCCTGATGTTTTTGATGGTTTTTATTAACCTTACTCTTCGGGCCCAATCTCAGCCTCAATCGCAAGCAATCATTAAAGGCATGGTTTTTGATCAAAATGGACGGCCTCTTCCTGATGTAAAAATTGAGGTTTATAATACTCGCTTTCAAACTCAAACAAACCGACGAGGACTATTTACATTTAAAGACATTGCACCTGGGAAATACTGTCTCATTTTTTCTCATCC
Source organism: uncultured Eubacteriales bacterium (assembly GCA_964514305.1). Classification (GTDB taxonomy): domain Bacteria; phylum Acidobacteriota; class Aminicenantia; order Aminicenantales; family Aminicenantaceae; genus CAZEQD01. The sequence goes on along the minus strand of CAZEQD010000098.1, from coordinate 438 downwards.
GGATTATAAATCAAAAAGCTTGGAGATAATTGTTCCTACCCAACAAGCCAAATTGCCAGCCAAGTTGCCAGCCAAATTGGTCAAGATTTCTTTGACAGCCAAAAACCCTATATTGCTGACTATTAAAGAAGAGATTACAGTCACAGCCAAAGCTGATTCCATTATTGATGTTAGTCTGCCTTCGCACCGGACAATTCTCCCCAACAGTGTTCTAACCGAACTTGGTACAGCTAACATTGCTCAGGCGGTTGAGAAGGTCCCAGGTGTAACCATGATCGGCAAAGGCGGCTATTCCATGGCTCCGGCTATCCGTGGTCTGGCCGGACATCGCCTTCTCCTCCTAGTTGATGGTATAAGGATTACTTCCGAAAGACGAATTGGAGCCAGCGGCTCACTTATTAGTTTAAGTGATATTGATCATCTGGAGATAAATCGGGG
>CAZEQD010000097.1:0-4818 GCA_964514305.1 uncultured Eubacteriales bacterium | reverse complement strand
TTGGAAGTAAAAGCCAGCCACTTCCCGTCTGGGGACCAGATAGGCCTCTGATCATAAGCTACATGATCTGTCAAGCGAAGAGCCCGCCCTCCCTTGACCGAAACCAGCCACAAATCACCCATATAAGAAAAGGCTACCTGTTGGCCATCGGGCGAAAGAGCTGGATAACGGGCTCCAATAAGCTGCTTTTCAAGCGGAAAAGAATAATTAGCCAAAAAGACTAAAAATATCCCCAAAAAGAAAACATTGAAATTTTTAGGCCTCATAATTTCTCCTTCCAAATGAATTAGTAGCTAATATTTATTTCTTTAAAACCCTAAGCACAATATGAGAAGGGAACTGGCCTGAACGGTATATTTTTTGAGTTGCTTTCTGAAAATCTGAAGGCTGAGCATGATAAATATCCACAAATTTCTGAGGATTCATATCATAGACAGGAAACCAGCTGCTCTGGACCTGAACCATGATGCGGTGACCTTTAAGGAACGTATGATAGCGATCCCGCAGGTCAAATTCAATCTTGGTTACTTTATTGGGAACCATCGGTTCAGGTTTAGAGAAACTGTGACGGAACTTTGCCCGGAATATCTCTCCTGCCAGAAGCATCTCAAAATCTCCCATTTTAGCCGGACAGTACTGGCTGTCAGGAGCATTGCCCGGATAAACATCAATCAGCTTGACAATCCAGTCAGAATCAGTGCCAGTAGTGGAAACATAAAGGGAAGCAATTATGGGCCCGGCAATGGTCACATCTTCTTGAAGCACATCTGTCTGGTAGACCAAAACATCAGGCCTGGTAGCCGCAAATCTCTGGTCTTCAATCATCCATAAATGTCCCTGAGTAGTTCGAATTTCGGCTGAGAAAGGAACAGGCTTGGCCGGATCACTGATATAAGAATCATAAGTGTCAGCGGAGCTTTTCTTGGGTGGGAGAAAAGAGAGCCGGCCATGGTCGTGAAAATAAAGATTTTTAAGCTCCACTTGTTGAGGAGGCCATTTATCATAGACTTTCCAGACATTTGTCCCTGTCTCAAAAACCACAGCTTCTGGAGCCTGCCAGTTTTTTTTATCCTTCAGATAATAGCTGAAAAAGGGATACTGGATTTTCTTTTGGAAATATTCTGAAGTTGTTGAACCAAAACTAATGCAGCCTAAATGATCTCCTTTCATTCGCCGCCAGCCTCCATGAAGCCAGGGTCCAACGACAAGAGTACTTTTATTGTCAGGGTTTTCTTTTTCAATTGTATAATAAATGGACATCGGCCCGTAAAAATCCTCAGCATCAAACCAACCAGCTACATTAAGCACCGCCGGCTTGATATTCTTAAGATAACCCAGGGCATTCTGCTTCTGCCAATATTCATCATAAGTGCCGTGGTCCATAAACTCATTCCAAGCTGGAACCTGGTTGTGAAAATACAGTTCATTTATTCTGGCAATGGGCCCGATATCAAGGAAAAATTTATATCCCCAAGGAGTACTATAATCAAAAGGTTGGCTTCGCTTCTCACTCGGACCTTGGCGCCGGCGGGCATTATGGGCCAGCCAGGAAAAAGCATACATCAGCCGAAAAGCGCCATTGTGGTGCCAGTCATCGCCAATAAACATATCAGCCGGAGAAGCCTGAGGCGAAGAAGCTTTGAGGGCTGGATGAGCCTCAATCATACCCATAACTGTTTCCCAGCCGCTGTAAGATATTCCCCACTGACCAACGCGGCCATTGTGGTTAGGGATATTCTTCAACAGCCATTCGATTGTATCATAGGTGTCGCTACTTTCATCAACATCCTGGTTATTTTTTTTGTCCAGCACAGGAGGTTTAATTACCTGAAATTCGCCCTCTGACTTAAACTTACCCCGCACATCCTGAAAGACAAAGATATAGCCATCACGATCAAATTCTGCTGAGGGCCCTAATACTGGGTGATAGTTATCAGCTCCATAATAGCGAATTGAATAGGGTGTTCTATAAAGAAGGATCGGATATTTCTGCGATTTATCTTTAGGAGTATAGACAATAGTAAATAGTTTGACACCATCTCTCATGGGAATCATATATTCTGCCTTATCATAGTAGGCTTTAACCACAAATGGAGCTTCTTTCGCCTGGGCTTGGCTAAAATTGGCCATTAGCACCATGCAGGCTACCAATAACAATGATTTTAAATATTTTTTGATGGGCATGATCTTACCTCCCGCCTCAATTTTAGAGAAGGATCTTATATATTATAAAATCTTAAAAATTTTTTCAGCTAAATTTAAGAAGAGGTAAACGTTTCCATATACGTGATGATTGAAAGTTCTCCCAAAGAAATGAAATTTGGCAGCGATTTCCCTCCATCCTCGCCAAGCCCCCACCCAACCTATGGGCTCGGATGGAGGGAAATCGCTGCTTATAGATATAACCTTATTCATTATTAGCTATCACGGCTTTAGAAATTCTTCCTAAGAAGGATGATTATTTCTGGAATAAAAAAAGTAAGCTGTTAACAATAACCTGGCTGCAGTCATTGAGGCGGCTTATTTTCCATTTCGGCCCTCAGAAGAAAAGTGAGGCCAGAATTATTAAGTTCACTTCTCTTTCCTCTGGTTCAACTATTGAATAAAACTTGAAATTTAAGCAGGAAAATTTTTATCCGCTTTCTTTAAAGAACTGCAACAATTAGGGCGGTTGTGTTCTCTATTTATCTTCTAAGAGCACTATCTACGAAGCTCTCTATGAAACTGCGGCCCTTTCCAGTTTTTTCATCACCGAGAACATCAGGACTGCAGATAGAAAGCACATCACAATCAATAAAAGAAAAAACTGCCATACTTCCCACCTATCCCAGAAATAGCCAATAAAACCAGCCAGGGCATTACCAATGGCTGTGGCCGCTAGCCAGCCGCCCTGCATCGTTCCTTTATATTTGGGTGGACTAACTTTAGAAACAAAAGAAATCCCCATCGGCGAGAGACATAATTCAGCAATAGTCACTGAAAAGTAAGTAGCAATCAGCCAATAAGGAGAGATAAGCATCGGCGAAACGCTTCCCTGGAGTTCGGCTGGAGAAGCAAGCCTTCTGGAAGCAAACATCATTATCCCGAATGAAAGGGCGGTAATAATCATGCCGATGCCGATTTTTTTAGGAGTACTGGGTTCTTTTCCCCGCTTCTGGAGGAAGCTGAAAAAACCAATAATTACAGGAGTCAAGAAAACAATGAAGATAGGATTGAAGTGCTGGAAAAGTTGAGGGCTGATAGACATTATCGGATTAAAACCACTAACAACAATATAAGTCAGCAAAGCCCCACCAATTAAAAGAACAAGAGCGATGATTCTGCCTGAGGCCTTTGTTTTTCTTCTCAAAAGCAGAGCTAAGCCAACTATTGCCGCCAGAAAGGGCAGAAACGATTTAAGGTTAAAAAATGTATAGGTAATGCGGCTGACCTGGCTAACAGTGTAATCTCTGGCAAACATACTGAGAGCAAAGCCATTTTGGTGAAAGCTCATCCAGAAGAAAATGACCACGAAGAAAACAAAAAAGAGAGCAAAAAGCCGATCTTTAGTCTGTTCTTTGGTTAATATGACCATTTTATCCTTATGCTCTTCTAAAGTTTCCTTTTGTTTTTCTGTTAAATCAGCGTGCTTATAATATTTTCTAAAACCAACAAATATCAGAAAAGAAGCGACAATGCTCAAGGCAGTAATGGCAAAAGCCGCATTGTAAGATTTGCTCAAGGTATTTATATACATCTGGGAAAAAGAAGTTAGATCTGTAAAGCTGCTACCTAGCTGAGCCTTAGCTAAAGAGAGCAATTCAGAAGTGTCTTTTAAAGTCCCCCTTAGAAACTGGTGAGCAAGAGCAGGTATTCTGGCATTATAAGTCAGCCCGGATTTGGCTAATATCCAGTTACTTATGCCGGTGGCCGCGTGAGGCGCAAAAAAGGCGCCAACATTAATACCCATATAGAAAATATTAAAGGCAAAGTCACGGTTTTTTTCGTATCTGGGATCATCATAGAGATTCCCTACCAGAGCCTGGAGGTTTCCCTTAAAAAAGCCAGTACCTACGCATATGATGCCCAGAGCTATAAAAAGAACCACTTGACCAAATCCGGGCAGAGCCATAAGCACATAGCCCAGGAACATCAAGATCGTCCCGAGAACAATTGTTTTTCCATAGCCAATGACCCGATCGGCCAGCCAGCCACCTATCAAGGGGAAAAAATAAATCCCAAACAGGAAAGTTCCATAAACAGCTCCGGCTTGAGTGGCCGTGAAACCGAATTTAGCCTGAATGTAGTAAACAAAGATGGCCAGCATAGTATAGAAACCAAACCGCTCTCCCATATTGGCAAAAAAAGCAACAAACAAACCCTTAGGGTGCTCTTTTAACATAGTTCCTCCTCTTTCTTAATAAGAATAATGATCGTTTTTTTATCTCTATTCTTCTTTTTGAGAAACTTTAATAAATACATTAACCAACTTTGATAGTTTCTAAGATATTGTCTTTACAACTTCTTTTAAAATCAACAGTTTTATTTAAATAGTTTCAAATTTTTGGACCGATGTCGACTTTTGTCAATATAATATATTGAAATTAATAAAATTACATTTTTCATAAAAAATTTCTATTCATTCCTTTGTTCTTGCCTCCCTTAAGATCTGATGATATTTTTTATATTATACGATGTAATACCCAAAATATAATTCATTTTTTTGTAAACCTTGAATAATCCTAATAATTAATAATAATTATGCTTTAATAATTAATTAATAATTGGCTTTGTCCCAAAGTGACGGGAAAATGTTAAATCCAAGCATAAGAAACTCTC
>CAZEQD010000096.1:0-4889 GCA_964514305.1 uncultured Eubacteriales bacterium | reverse complement strand
CCCGACCTTCTGATTCGTAGTCAGACGCTCTATCCAGCTGAGCTACGGGCGCACCTATTATAAAATCAATTCTATTATGCCAAATTCCTCGACTTTTTTTAAGTTAGATTTTTAGAAGTGCATAATGTAAAAAAGACAGATAAATCTTTTTTTAAGAGGTTTATCTGCCTTTTTATTTACTGAATAATTTGAGCTTAAAAACTAATTTTTCTTTATCTTAGTAGCCGAGACTTTGCTGGTGGAGCTGGTAGTAGATTTTACTGAAATACCAGTTCTGGGGACCATTGTTCTTATGCGCCCGGTGCTCCCTACCCTTCTTAAACTTTTTTTAACAGTACTTCTGGGAATTGTCCTTAGAGTCCCTTTTTGGAGTTGTTTTTTCCAGATTACGGAATGGCCATAGCGGGTTCCCCAATAACCAGGATAATAATAGCCCCGATAATAACCAGGGTAATAACCATAGTAAATATCATAGAAGCCATAATAGTAAAAGGGATCCCAGAACAAATAAGGATTCCAACAATAAAAGCCTACCCAATAAAAAGGGCTGTAATAATAAGGCATAAAGCCAAAACCATAATAATATGAATATGAACTGGGTGCTTCAACTGAGTATTCTTCATATTCTTGAGGAGCAACTCTAATTCTTTTTTCGGTGTATCTTTCATTTATGGTGGCACAACTGATAGCAAATAAGGCAAGCACAACGATAATTAAGACTTTCTTCATCTTATTACTCCTTCAATACCACTTACATTATACACCTAAGCAATCTTTATGCCAAATGCTTTTAGGGGAAAATTTAATATTTTTTATATTTTTTGTCCTCATTATTGGCCATCTGTCCCAAAAAAGGACAACTTTGTCTTCATTTTTATACAGGCCATATAGAGACAGCTAGAGTCTATATTTTCAAAACGGCTGCAACATTGATTTTTCCTTCTTTAAGAAACTTGAGTACTTTGTTGGCTTCTTCTAGAGGACAAATCTTTGTCGTTGGCCGAATGGGAATTTCAGCCGCCAGCCGCAGCAACTCTGTAGCCTATGATTCCAACAAAAAGAAGAGGTGCAGCTTCAGCATCGGTAAAGATTTCTGGAATTCTATAAGCAAATTTCTCAGGTATCATTTTATATTCTGCATAGCCTCCATGGTGATGATATCCTGTAAAGCGAGCCATAGGGCATAAGTTTTCTCGCCCTTGCTGGCAGAAAGCACAGTGTTCGCAAGCAGAATACAGCCAGGTCACCCCTACTCTTTCTCCCTGTTTAAAGCAGGAGGCGCTCTCGCCTTGTTTCTCAACGGTACCCACAATTTCATGCCCAGGAATAATGGGCAGCTTTACTCCTGGCAGCTCACCCTCAACTGTATGCAGGTCAGTATGACAGACGCCACAGACTTTAATATGAATTAGAACTTCCTCAGGTTCAGGCTCAGGGACTGGTAGCTCAACCAGCTCCAGAGGATTCTCTTCTATAGGGGCAAATTTCTTTAAAATCATAGCTTTCATGATTTTTCTTCTTCTTCGATATCTAATTCACTTTTTTCTTTCTGTTTTTTAATCTTTTGTTTCAGTCTTTCCAATCTATGAGAAAAATCCCTCTCATAATAAGAGGATTGTCCCAGCGACAGAACAAGACCTTCCTCAGCTACTTTTCGAGCTTCCTCGTAATTTTTCTGCTTATGTTCTAAATATATGGCCAGCTCCCGCAGCGAATACAGTTGGGCTGAACATCTGGTCGATGAAGAGGCAATTTCTCTCCAAAAGGAAAGAGCTTTAGCCCAGGCCTGCTTTTTTTTGAAATAATAAGAGAGTTTTCTTTTGGCCATAATTGATACTTCTTCTGAAAGACTGCCCCTCAGAGATTTTTCGTAAAAATAAGCCGATTTTTCCACTTCCCCTACCTTCTCCATTACTCTAGCTGCCCCAAAAAGGTCCATAGCATCAACCAGCTCTTCTTCTTCTCTCTCACTGGCAGAAAAAATGAGTGAGCCAACAATGACCACTCCCAAAAGAGAAAGAATATCCTCCTGATTATGGTAAAGAATAGGCTCTATTAAGCTAAAATTACCTGTTTTTAGATACTGAAAATACCTCCAAGGAATTTCAGCTGAAGGTATATCTTCAGAACGACCGGCTTCCACTACCTGAAGGGCCAGATTATATAGTCGACAGCTTTCATGTTTGTGCCTCCATAGGCTGCGGGCTGAAAAAAGAAAATCAAGATGTGGCAATGAGGAAAGCTGAAAGGGCTGACGATGGAGAATGAATCTTGTTTCCAGAAGAGGAAGATCAAAGCCTTTGCCGTTAAAGGTTACTACTGATTGAAAATTCATCTGATTAAGAAATTGCTTCAGTTCCTCAATCATCCTCCCTTCTTCAGCCAGATCCCCCAGGAAAAACTGGGAGACCCAGAATTTATCATGGCCGTAATAGCCCAGGCCCACCATAAAGGGGACTATCCCCGTCCCTCCGGAGAGACCGGTGGTTTCCAGATCCAGAAAAAGAGAAGTGGAAAGGTCCAAACTTTCAAAAGCTTGGTCACTGCTTAAACAAGCCAGGATCTCTCCACTTATATTTAAACCATCCTTTAAACTTATCTTCCCATATCTGGCACTAAGGGGATACGGATTTTCAAAAAACTGGAGAGGTTTCCGGGGAAGAGGCTCAAAAGGAGGAGAAGGCTGGGAGGAAGTTTTCTCTTCCCGGGTGAGGTTGATGAGGCGGTTAAGTTTTTCCTTCAGGGAAAGTTCTTCCTTTTTTTCAATCTCTTCCCAGGCAGTTTTGATTTTTTGAGATTTGGAACGGGCCTTTCGTTCTCTTCTGAGCTGTTCCAGTTTGTCTTTAAGGTCAGACATTATTTATTTCTCTTCCTTTAGTGGCTACGGACAGCGGGCCATACAGTAATAGACGGCTTTCGAGGCATTAAAATTGCTGCTTAAGGGGAACCTTGCTTCCTCCATCCACAGAATTAATATCCCCATAAGAAGACTGGTCTTCATCTATCACTCTAATATCATTTATCATTGGCTTCCATTGGCCGCTTTTTCCTTCAACTTTGGACTTTTAGTCATAACTAACAGCAAGGATAAAAAAAATAAGTTTAATTCCTTACTCTCCTATAAATTGAAGGATAACAGTCCGCGAGCGCGAACGATTGTCGAAATCGATAAAAACAATCTGCTGCCAAGTACCGAGGTTAAGAGAGCCGTTAGTAAAAGGCAGTGTCAGCGAAGGCCCAAGCAGAGCAGCCCTCAGATGAGAAAAACCATTTCCATCTCCCCAGCGAGCATCATGGCGATAATGGCGTCCACTGGGGATTATTCGCTCCATCAACTCTGAGAAATCTTTCACCAAGCCTGATTCGTATTCGATGGTGGTCAAGGCTCCAGTAGAGCCAGGAACAAATAAAGTGACTAGACCGTTTTTCAGCTTATGCTTTGCTAATTTACGGGAAACATCAGCCGTAAGATCTTTGATGTCATTAAATCCTTCAGTGGAAAAACTCAAGGAATCACTTATAACATTCATAGCTTTCTCTCCTTAATCTTATAGCACATTTTTTCTGAGGTAAAGGATAAAATGGAAAGCCCTCCTAAAATAATTCCTGAGTGAGATCCAAGCGGCAAAAAGCTAAGCCCAGCAGGCATTTTCTCTACTCTCTAAGGAAAGTCCAGGTGTGGTGAGTATAGCGTTCCTTTTCTATTTTAAGAATTTTTTTCATTTCTTCTTTCGTAAAATATTTGGGCTGGAAAGAAATGCCAAAATATTCAGAAAACCCAATTGTCAACTTTTCTACCACCCAATTAAAATCCACTTTTTTTCCCAAAGCTTCAGACAAGGAAATTAGACGGATGACCTTTTGATCAGTCTTCAGGCGGGAGACTGATCTTAAAAGATTATCTTCGCTCTCTAAAGGAATAGATCCATGCTGGATAAAACGTAACCCGACCCTTTTCTGAGCACTCCCTATTATTTTCTTACCCATGATCTCAATTTCATTGCGAGCCGGATAGGAAAAACAGGGAAGATTACCCCTGGCATAGACAGCCGGAGCGGCCACAGCTAGATAAGGCTCAAGCCCCATCTTTTCCAGACCCCGGATTAAAGCTTCAGAAACGAGCTTGTAAGAGTCGCCTACTGTCGGGGGAAAGGTTTGGCTATCAGAAGAGCAAATGGAATAGGTTACTTCTTTATGATGGAGGACAAGTTTGCCTCCGGTCATTCTCCTAACAATATCAATCCCATTCTGTTGGCAGAAATCAACATCAGCCACCTTATGTAATCTTTGGGAATAACCAAGGGAGACAGTTGGCCTCTTCCACCTATAAAAACGAATAAAAGTCTGGGGCGAATCAGCGAGCGAGTTTAAGAGATAATCATCCACAGCCATATTAAAAGACCCAGGAAGGGGAGTTTTATCAATGATGAGGCGCCAGGTTTGCTTACCGTTTCTTAACATAGATCAAGCTCCTAATTTTAGACAAAAGGATAAAAAATTTAAAGGGGAATTTATTATTTTAGTGGATTGACTGGAAAAGAGAGCGGACAACGGGATTCGAACCCGCGACCCCGAGCTTGGGAAGCTCGTACTCTACCGCTGAGTTATGTCCGCTCTCTTTTTTGGTCCAATTTAGACCCAACACAAACTATCTTGTCTGCTATTTCCTTCCGGTAATAAAATTTAAGCTTATATTTTATTTTTTGTCAATACAGAGGATGCTCTGTTACGAAAAGTGGGGTTATTGATGCTTATGGGGTCAGACCTTCATAAGTTTCATAACTTTAATTCTTACTTTAATTGTAATAACTTTTGTCCCCTACAGACCGACGAAATATATCAATAGAGAAGCATAATTTATGAAACTTATGAAGGTCTGATAATCATCT
>CAZEQD010000095.1:0-4896 GCA_964514305.1 uncultured Eubacteriales bacterium | reverse complement strand
AATAAATACCTGAGACGTTTTCGCGGCCTGCTGAGGACAACGGGCCCTACATATCACTTCGTTAACCGCTTCTTGAGTTCTTGAGCGGCCAAGCGGCCGATAAGCTTAGTCAGATCTTCAATGGGTGCTTTTTTAATGTCTTCTATATTTTTATATTGGCTTAAAAGTCTGGCTTTCCTCTTGGGCCCAATTCCCGGGAGACCATCCAGGGGCGATTCAAAACTCCTTTTCCGCCGCCGCAAACGATGGAAAGCGACAGCAAAGCGGTGAGCTTCATCTCTTATACTTTGGATGAATTTTAAAACGGGTGATGTTCTATCCAGCTTTAAACCTTGTTTATGTGTTGACGTGAAAATAATCTCTTCTTTTTTGGCTATGGAAATAACGGGGAATTTGTCTAAGCCCAATTGCCTAAGGACTCGCTTGGCTACATTCAACTGACCTTTGCCACCATCAATAAGAATTAAATCTGGCAAGGGTTGTTTCTCGTGGATAAGACGGCTATATCTTCTTCTAAGAATCTCTTCCAGGCAGGCTATATCATTGGGTCCGGCTACTGATTTAATTTTATACTTCCTATACTCGCTTTTCCGGGGCTGGCCGTTGGCAAAGACAACCAGAGAACCCACTGTTTCCAGACCGCCTATGTTGGAAATGTCAAAACCTTCAATGCGCTTTGGTGGGTTTTCCAATCCTAAAACATCTTTAGCTTCTTCAAGAAGGGGCTTTTCTTCAGATTTCCTCATTATAATTATTTGAGCATTCTTGTTGGCCAGCTCCACCAGCTTTTTATTCTTTCCTCTTTGAGGCACAGTAAGGTTGATTTTTTTTGAGCTTAATTTGGACATTTCTTCTAAGAGCTTATCTTGGTCATGGGGAGGAAAGGGCAATAGAATTTTTTGAGGAATATCCTCTCTCCTTCTGTAGAAATTAAGAATCTGATCGGCCAAAATTTTTGAGTCATTGATTGAGGTTTTTTTGGCCAGGAAAATGCTTTCTGAGTCAATTACCCTGCCCTTTCTCATCTGGAAGACATAAACGCTAACTTTTTCCCCTTTTCTTGAAAAGCCAAAAATATCCTTGTCTTCAAGAGCGACAGAAATCAGCTTGGGCTTTCTTTTGATGTCTTCAATAGTCCAAATGAGGTCCCGCCACTGAGCCGCCTGTTCAAATTTCTGGCCATCGGCCGCTTCTTTCATTTTTTGCCTTAATCTGGCCAGAAGTCTTTCTGTTTTGCCTTCAAGGAAAAGAAGAGCGTTTTCTGCTCTTTGCCTGTAATCGGCCTCTGAAATGTAGCCTACACAGGGAGCAGTACAAAGATTTAAGTCATATTCCAGACAAGGCCGCTTTCTTTTGCCTGGCACTGCTTCTTCACAGGACCTAAGACCAAAGTATTTGTTGAGGAGGTGAATAGTTTTTCGGGCCTGATGGGCAGGACTGAAAGGACCAAAATATTTGGCCCCATCCTCCTCAACTCTTCGGGTCAGATAAATTCCAGGAAATTTTTCCTTGATGGTAAGTTTCAGATAGGGAAAACTTTTATCATCTTTTAATCTAAGGTTGAATTTAGGCTGATAGCGGCGAATGAGGTTATTTTCCAGAAAAGATGCTTCTTTGGCTGAGTCGGTAAGAATGAAATCTAAGTCTGTAGTTTCGGCCAAGATGTTTTGAACCTTGGTATCAGCCGTTACTTGAAAATATGATTTGACTCTGTCTTTTAGGGAGCGGGCTTTGCCTATATAAATTACATCCCCATGGCTGTTTTTAAAGAGATAAATACCTGGTTTTGAAGGGAGCTCTTTGAGCTTATTTTTTAACGATTTTTCCTTTTTAGAGGCCAATTTCCAGTTCTCTCTTTTTTAATTTTTTTATCTCATCTCTCAATCTGGCTGCTTTTTCAAACTCCAGTTGGCGGGCAGCTTCTTTCATTAATTTTTCCAGTTTTTCTATTCTTTCTTTTCGCTTCTGAGGAGAAAGATAAACCTCCTTTTCTTCTGCGATTCTTGCATAATCCACATAGTCCCTTTCGTAGACACTGGCTAAGACTTCGTCTATGCGCTTGATTATTGATATGGGTGTGATTTTATGGCGGCGGTTGTAATCCTGCTGGATTTGACGCCGCCGGTTTGTCTCGGAGATAGCTTTTTTCATGGAATCGGTCATTTGGTCTGCATAAAGGATAACTTTGCCGGCCACATTTCTGGCCGCCCGACCAAAAGTTTGGATTAAGGAAGTGGTAGAGCGCAAAAAACCCTCTTTATCAGCATCTAAGATAGCCACCAGTGATACTTCAGGCAGGTCAAGGCCCTCTCTTAAAAGGTTAATACCAATTAAAGCCTCAAATTTCCCTTTTCTTAAATCTCTTAGAATTTTGACTCTATCCAGTGTATCAATTTCAGAATGGAGATACCTAGCCCTGAGTCCCAACTCATGGTAATAGCGGGTTAAGTCCTCAGCCATTTTCTTGGTTAAAGTGGTGACCAGTGTTCTTTCATTTCTGACGGCTCTCTTGCTTATTTCTGACATCAAATCCTGAATTTGGCCTTTAACAGGACGAACTTCTATTTCGGGATCAGTGAGACCTGTCGGTCTTATGATTTGTTCAACTACCTGACCCTTTGTTTTTCTGAGCTCATAAGGCCCAGGAGTAGCTGAAACATAAATAACCTGATGGACTCTTTCTTCGAATTCTTTGAAGTTCAAAGGTCTGTTATCTAGGGCCGAGGGAAGGCGGAAGCCATGTTCAACCAGAGTTTTTTTTCGAGAGCGATCGCCATAATACATGCCTCCAATCTGAGGGATGGTTACATGAGATTCATCGATTATGGTCAGAAAATCCGGTGGGAAATAATCAAGCAATGTATAAGGAGGTTCGCCTGGCTTGCGCAGGCTCAGGTAAAGTGAGTAATTTTCAATGCCCGGGCACCAGCCGAATTCCCGCAGCATTTCCAGGTCAAAAAGAGTCCTTTCTTCCAGTCGATTGGCTTCAATTTGCTTCCCATGGTTTCTAAAATAAGCCACTCTTTCTTCCATTTCCCGACTTATTTTGTCAATAGCATAATCAAGGATATTCCGGGGAGTAGAGAAGAAAGTGCGGGGGTAGAGGATGATTTTATCAAAGGTATCCAAGACTTTTCCCAGTAGAGGGTCGATGGACGCAATATTTAGGACTCTATTTTCGTCCAGTTCAATACGGTAAGCATAGTCTTCATATGGTGGATTAACCTCAATAATGTCTCCTCGAACCCGGAAAGAGCCTCTTTTAAAGTCGGTCTCGTCTCTTTCGTACTGGATTTCTACCAAACTTTGGAGAATTTTTTTTCGGCTAATTAGCTGGTTTTTTTCCAGAGAAAAGCTCATTGAATAATAAGTCTGAGGAGAGCCGATGCCATAAATACAGGAGACAGAGGCGACTATAATCACATCTCTTCTCTGGAAGAGGGAATTAGTAGCTCGCAGCCGCAGGCGGTCTATTTCATCATTGATAGTGGCTTCTTTGGCAATATAGGTGTTGGTAGCTGGGATGTAAGCCTCAGGTTGGTAATAATCATAGTAACTAACAAAATATTCAACAGCATTTTCGGGAAAGAAACGGCGGAATTCCTGGTAAAGCTGAGCTGCCAAGGTTTTGTTGTGGGAGATAACCAGCACCGGTCGGTTAGCTCTTTCAATAATATTGGCCATAGTAAAAGTTTTGCCCGAGCCAGTGACACCCATCAGCACCAGATGCTTTTTGTTTTGAGTCAGGCCCTGACTCAACTGCTCGATGGCTTTTATTTGGTCGCCTTTGGGCTTAAATTCTGAGAAAAGCTTAAATCTTTTCATTTTTTTATATTATAGCAGAAAATTTTCTGGGTCACCTATGAAAAAGCTTGTCAACTTCCTAAAAAAGTTATAAAACTTATGAAGGTCTGACACTATTTATCTAAAAGGAGGAGAAATGAAAAAAATAATGGTATTTATGGCTTTCTTGTCAATGACTATCTGGCTTACTTCTTGTGCCCCGACAGCCACGGTCACTTCAGCTGGCGGGCCTTCTATTGCCCAGGCACAAGCGGAGCCTTATAACGGCCCTAAAGCAAGATTGGCTGTAGGCCAATTTCAAGACAAAACTGCGAAAGGAGGAGGAAGCGGCGGCTGGCTAGGAATGTTTGGAATTAGTTGGAAGCAGATTGGCGACGGGATGCGGGATATGTTGACCACAGCCTTGTTTAACACAAATCGTTTTATTGTCTTAGAACGAGAACAACTAGGCGATGTTTTGAAAGAACAGGATCTGGCAACTTCCGGAAGGATAAAGAAAGGGACCGAAGCTCCAACTGGCGAAATATATGGAGCGAATCTAATCATAACTGCGGCTATTACAGAATTCGAGGGCAGCGCTAAAGGGATAGGAGGCGGAACTAAAATTCTTGGTGTAAATGTAGGGGCTGGGGTAAAAAAGGCACATATTGCTATGGATATTCGAATTATAGACGCTAAGACCTCCCAAATCGTAGCCGCTACCAGCGTAGAAGGTAATGCTACCAATGTTGCTCTTGGAGGAGCAACCAGAATTGGGGGAAGTCTTCCTGTAGCTCTTGGCGGATTTTCAAAAACTCCGATTGAAAAAGCTATCAGAATTTGCATCCAAAAGGCCGTTGAATATATCGTCAGCCAAACACCAAGAGAATATTACCGTTATAATAAATAGACTGCTCTCCTTTTCGTCCTTTTATGCTTTTATTTTAAAAATTAATTTATGATTTGATGCTGGAGATGGATCGATAGTTAATTAGGAGCCTTCACCTATACCGACTCCAGGCGAAGAGGCAGCTTCCGTCATTTTAACGCTTCCCTTAAACTGGGCTCCATCCATAATGGAAACCTTAGGGGCCTGGATATCTCCCATCATCT
>CAZEQD010000094.1:0-5265 GCA_964514305.1 uncultured Eubacteriales bacterium | reverse complement strand
TGGTTATGTTCTGGGCTGTGGCCACCATTTAAAATACACTTTTCTTTTTTACACTATAATAGCCCCACCCTTGTTTGTTAAAGCCTTTGTTAAATGTCTTTTTAGAATCTATGACAGCAAAAGCAGAGATTACATTAGGAAATTAGTTTTAAAGGGCAGTCAGGAAAGACCTAAAAAGCCTCGGCAGGCAGCCCATTTCCATATAAATATTAAGCAAGGTTTCCGCCAAAAGGGTGTTGGCAAAGCTTTGGTCCAAGCCTTATTTAAAAATCTTTTAAAAAGAGGGATCAATAATGTCTATGGTGAACTTTTCCATGTGGAGAATTTAAGGAATGAGAGTTTCTACACATCTCATGGAGCTCAGATTTTTGATAAAAAGCCGACCACAATTTTTGGTCCAGAATTGGGTCGAGTTTATATGATGAGTGTCCTTATCAAATTGAATGAGGTTAGAGATACTTGGAAGCTATGAAGTATTTAGTTTTGGCTGTCCACGATGCTACACCTGCCTATCTGAAGAATTTAAAAGAGATTTCAGGCTGGTTTGACCGCAACTCACTTCAGCCTCGCTGTATTAAAGTTATCCCCAATTTCCTGGGACGCTGGTCTATCTTGGATTCGCAGGAGTTTTTGGACTGGTTGTATGAGGAAAAAGAAAAAGGAAGTGAAATAATCCAGCATGGTTATATTCACTATCAACCTAACCGAGAGGCGAAAGGATTGGATACCATTAGGCGGAAACTATTAACCAAAGACGAGGCTGAATTCATTGGACTTGATTACCAGCAGGCCAGAAAGGCCATCGCCAAAGGAAAAGAAATTTTAGAAAAAGCAGGTTTTGAGCCCTTAGGCTTTACTTCTCCAACCTGGCAGCAAAGTAAGCCCACAATTAAAGCCATTAAAGACTGCGGCTTTAGATATTATACTACTTTGTCTGGTCTTTGGCCGTGCCAGAGCCGCCGCCGGCTCTTTTCAGTGGCCATGGGTTTTCAGGGTGTAAATTTAACCTTAGAAATTATTAATGCGGCCGGCAATAGGGTTATGCAGAAAACTGGCCTTTCTTGTTCGCCATTGGCCCGATTGGTTATCCATCCTCCTTTTATTTCTGGGCAAAGATTAATAATAAAAAGCCTCAGGGCTTCCCTTAAACTCTCCAAGCGGAGAAAGCTTGTTACCTATAATCAATATTTGGATTTAGCTGAGGATGAGTAAAAAGTTTTCCATCATAATTCCCGCTTATAATGAGGAAAAATATCTCCTTGAAGCTCTATGTTCAGTAGAAAGCCAAACTTTTGATCTCTCTCAGCTGGAGGTGGTGGTGGTCGATAACGCGTCGACCGATAAAACTTCGGCTGTCTTTGAATCTTTTTTCAGCAGCAATTCCATCGATAGCCTTCTTCTCAAAGAGCCGCAACTGGGAGCGGGCCGAGCAAAGAATAAAGGAGCGGCTGAAGCTCAAGGCGAAATCTTTCTTTTTCTTGATGCTGACTCCAGGCTCAGCCCTCAAACTGTAGAAAAAGTTTATGAAGCTTACAAGCTGGAATTTTTATTAGGTACTATTCGCCTTAAAGCTGATTCTTCTGATTGGACTGCTAATTTCTTTTTTGACCTTATTCATTTTGGCAAGAAAATTTTCAATATCATGGCCAATATGGGATTCTGTCATAGAGAATTATTTTTTGAGGCCGGAGGTTTTAATCCTGACCTTAAACAGGCAGAAGACTTAGAGTTTTATAGGCGAGCCAAAAAAATCCTAAAGAAAAAGAGAAAGAATTGGTGTTTGATTGAAGAAACCCCAATTTTTACTTCAGCCCGCCGTCTTGAGCATTTTCCTTTAAAACTGGGTTATTTACTGACTCTGCTGGAATGGGGATTGGGCGGTTTTTTGGGACTCCAGCGGCGAAGCTACATTCCTTACCGCTGAAGGGAGTTAGGATAAGGAGAATGTTAAGCGTAAAGCATAAACAGTAAACGGTAAGGAGTAACGGGGAAGGTTTAAACTTTAAGGCTGAAAGTAGAAATTTGTAGGATCTGCTGGCTCCCTTTTATTATATTGAAATTTGCAAAGGGGCTAAGTAAATAAGCTAATTAAAAGGCTATGGGCTTCGGATGGATAGAAATCGCTGCTTTTAAAATAATTTCCTCAGTTTTTGCAATCGCAATTTAAGAAATACTAATTGTAGAACTTTTCTTTGGTAAAATTCGTAACAAATAATATATAATAAAAATTGATAATATTGCTCTAATTAATATCGAAGGGAGGTAATTTAATGAAACGTTTTTTAACTTCAGCCGGGATATTGTTTTTTTTAGTAGTAATTTCAGCTATTCCCCAGGCAAAAAAGAGCCAAATACCTGATGCTCTTCTCCTCCGCTTTCCTGATATAAGCGCCGATAAAATAGTCTTTTCTTATGCCGGTGATTTGTGGACAGTAGCCAAAGAGGGAGGAGTAGCCCGTAAACTGAGCTCACCTCAAGGGGAAGAACTTTTCCCCAAGTTTTCCCCTGATGGTCAATGGCTGGTTTTTAGCGGTAATTACGACGGCAACATTGATGTTTACCTTATGCCAGCCGTAGGTGGCATTCCTAAAAGGTTGACTCATCATCCTGATACTGATTTGGTGGTCGAATGGTATCCTGATGGCCAGTATGTACTTTATCGCTCCCGCATGAAAAGCCCTTCCTACCGCTTTAACCGCTTTTTCAAACAGCCAATTAAGGGGGGTCAACCCCAAACTCTGCCCCTGCCTTATGGTGAGCTGGCAAGTTTCAGCCCTGATGGAAACCGAATGGCCTTTCAGTATATTTCCCGCGAATTTCGGACCTGGAAGCGCTACCGGGGAGGCATGGCCAGTGATATTTGGCTTTATGATCTTGTTCATAATACATCAGCCAAGATGACTAAATTTGAAGGGACTGATGCTCTGCCCATGTGGCATGAAAATACCATTTACTTTCTATCTGATCGAGATGAGAGGCAGAAATTAAATATCTGGGCCTATGATCTTCAAACAAAAAAGATGCGCCAGGTGACATTCTTTACCGAGTACGATGTTAAATGGCCCAGCCTGGGACCGAATGATATCATTTTTGAAAACGGTGGCCGCATTTATTTGCTAGATCTTAAAAATGAGAAATCCCATCCTGTTTCTATTAAAGTTCCGGCTGATCTGCCCCGAATCCGGACTCAGCTCAAAGATTGTTCCAAAAACATTGAGAGTTTCGCTCTTTCCCCCAGCGGCAAGCGAGCCTTGTTTGGAGCTCGAGGCGAAGTTTTTACAGTGCCGGCTAAATACGGAAGTGTCCGCAATTTAACTCATACTTCTGGAGTGGCTGAACGTTATCCTGCCTGGTCACCTGATGGTAAATATATCGCTTATTTTTCTGATAGAAGTGGAGAATATGATCTATATGTAAGGCCAAGTGATGGACGCAGTCAGGAACGTCGGGTGACTAAAGATGGGCACTGCTACCGATTCCAACCCGTCTGGTCACCTGATAGCAAAAAGATTGCTTTTCTGGATAAGACTAACAGCCTGTTTATAGTTGGTATAACGGAAGGCAAGCCAAAGTTAATTGATAAAAACAACGTTGAATACATACGAGACTATAATTGGTCACCTGACAGCCGCTGGCTGGCTTACAGCCAGAAGATGGAAGACGGCCAGGGTGCAATTATGATTTATGATGTAGTTAATGATAAGAAACATCAAATTACCGGTGGTTATTACAACGATTTTCAACCTGTATTTGATCCTGAAGGTAAATATCTGTATTTCTATTCTAACCGCAGATTCAGTCCAGTTTACAGCGATATGGATGATACCTGGATCTACCCTAATTCTACTAATATTTACGCTCTGACCTTAAGAAAAGATATAGAATCACCGCTGGCCCCACGCAGCGATGAAGAGAAAGCAGAAGAGGAGAAGGAAAAGAAAGCATCCGCAGAAAAAAGCAAAGAGGCCAGGAAACCAGCCAAAAAAGAAACCAAGGCTGAGGAGAAAAAAGAGGAGAAACCTCAAGTTAAAATTGACTTTGAGGAGATAGAGAAACGAATAATTAAGCTTCCAGTAGAAGCAGGCAATGTCGGTCCCTTAGCTGCAGTCAAAGGTAAAGTGGTCTGGCTGCGAGCTCCTGCGGCTGGGGCAGCCAAACCAGGTACGCCTTCAGCAACATTGGCTTATTATGACCTTGAAGAAAGAAAGGAGAATGTAATCATCTCTGGAATCGATGCCTATCAGCTCTCAGCCGACGGCAAGAAAGTATTATACAGGAGTAGAACGACGTGGGGAATTGTAGACTTAGGCCCCAAGAAAAAGGTTGGAGATGGCCGCATTGCCACTAATAAAATGAAAACCTGGATAAATCCCCGTCAGGAATGGAAGCAAATTTTTGATGATGCCTGGCGGATAGAACGAGACTTCTTCTATGCGCCCAATATGCATGGTCTGGATTGGGCAGCTATTAAAAAAAGATATGAGGCTATGCTTCCTTATGTTTCTGACCGTGAGGATCTGAATTATATAATTGGTGAGATGATTGCTGAACTCAATGTTTCTCACAGTTACATTGGAGGCGGCGATATTGAACAGGCCAAGAGAATTTCGGTCGGCCTGCTGGGCTGTGATTTTGAGCTGGATAAAGAGCACAAAGCTTTTCGGATTAAAAAGATTTATGAAGGTGCTTCCTGGGATGCAGAGGTCCGCTCACCTCTGCGAAGGCCGGGCATAAAAGTCAATGAAGGGGATTATCTGCTGGCAGTTAACGGTCTGGCCATAGATACTTCTGAGGACATCTGGGCTTCTTTCCAGGGGCTGGCTGGGGAAGTGGTGACTTTAACCATTAATTCCAAGCCTTCGATGGCCGGAGCACGGGATATAGTGGTCAAGCCTCTCTCCAGTGAGATGCGCCTCCGCAATTTGGCCTGGATCGAGAGTAACCGGCAGAAAGTGGCCAAGGCCACAAACGGCCGTGTGGGATATATTTATGTACCAGATACAGGAGTAAACGGCCAGAATGAGCTGGTGCGCCAGTTCATCCCTCAACACAGGCTTGACGGTCTCATCATTGATGAACGCTTCAACAGCGGAGGTCAATTTTCAGACCGGTTTATCGAGATGCTCAACCGACCTCTTTATGCCTATGCGGCTCGCAGGGATCTGCGGGATTTAACCATTCCCCATCTTTCTCATGTTGGCCCCAAAGTGATGATTATCAATGAATGGGCTGGTTCTGGAGGAGATGCTTTTCCTTATTGTTTCC
>CAZEQD010000093.1:0-5608 GCA_964514305.1 uncultured Eubacteriales bacterium | reverse complement strand
GTGTTGAGGTTGCAGGCTCTTTTTGCACCAGTCACCCATCTGGATCAAGGCACGGAGTGCCCCTTCTATGTTATGTTATTAATGGGGAATTTGGGAAAGAAGCTTCTGGAATTGGGATTTCTTCATCATTTTTTTCATTTCTAAAAATTGTTTCAGTAACTGGTTGACCTCAGCCACCGGCCGCCCACTTCCTCTGGCTATGCGCTGGCGACGGCTGCCAGTTATCATTTTTGGATTTTCTCTTTCTCGCAGGGTCATAGAATTTATTATGGCCTCAAAGTGAATAACTTTTTTATCATCAACTTTTATTTTATTAATATTCCTAAAAGGGCCGGCTGAAGGCAGCAATTTTAATATTTGAGACAAAGAGCCCATTTTTTTCATTTGAACCAGCTGCTTTTTAAAATCTTCAAGCGTAAATTCCTGGCGACGCAGGCGGCGGGCCAGCTCTTCAGCCTCCTTTACATCAGCTTCTTTTTCAGCCCTCTCTACCAAGCTCAAAACATCTCCTAAGCCAATAATCCGAGAGGCCATTCGATCTGGATGGAATATCTCAAATTTATCAAATTTTTCGCCGACGCCCACAAACTTAATCGGCTTTCCAGTGACAGAGACAATTGATAAAGCTGCCCCTCCCCTGGCATCTCCATCAAGTTTAGTCAGAATAATAGAATCTAACCCTATTTTTGCCTGAAATTGCTGGGCGCTGCGAACAGCATCCTGACCAGTCATAGCATCGCCTACGTATATAACTTCGGTAGGATTTAGGTTTTCTTTAACTAAACGGAGTTCAGTCATTAATTCTTCATCAATATGGAGTCTGCCAGCGGTATCGACAATAAGGAGATCGTAGCCTTTACTTTTAGTAAATTTAATTAGCTCCTTTAATGCTCTGCCTGGATTAGACATTTGTTGCTGACTCATTCCATAAAAAGGTAATTGAATCTGTTTAGAAATCATTTTTAGCTGTTCTTGGGCAGCCGGTCTTTTGAGATCAAAAGAGACAAGGAGAGGATTTTTGCCCTGATGAGCTGCCCACTTTGCTAATTTTCCGCTGGTGGTAGTCTTACCAGAACCCTGCAGCCCTACTAACATAAAAATAGAAGGGGGTGAACTGGAGAACTTAAGCTTTTCTTGGTTCTGCCCTAAAATAGAGGTTAATTCATCACGAACGATTTTTATTACCTGCTGAGCAGGAGTTAGACTATCAAGAACTTTCTCATCTAAAGCCTGAGCTTTAATTCTTTCTATAAAATCTTTAACTACCCGATAATTGACATCAGCTTCTAAAAAGGCCAGGCGTATCATTCTTAAGGCCTCAGCCATATTTCTTTCGGTGATTTTCCCCTCGCCGCGAAGGTACCTTAACACTTTTTGAAGACGGTTTGACAACTGATCGAACATTATTTTTTCTCTCCTGATTACTTTCCTATGTTAGTCTATCCTCTGAACCGAAGTCAAATTAGTCCTCCTTAAACTCTTTCTCGATAACAGTTCCCTTCCTTCACTTTATTTTCTAAAGAAAGCATCCCCAAAACCATGAAATGAAATCTGGCAGCGATTTCCCTCCATCCTCATCAAAACCCCTCACCCAACCTATGGGCTCGGATGGAGGAAAAGCACTACCTATAAGTACGGCCTTATTATTTATTAGCTATCACGGTTTTGAGGATGCTTACCTTTCTAAAAAAAACGATTACAAAATAAGAGAATTGAAGTATAATAACTAACATCAACCAAAAAAGTATAAATAATTTAATCGGCCAGGAGGGAATATTATTTATTAGGCATATTGAAAATAAGAAAGGTGAGAAAAATGAGGAGCTCTAAAAAATTATATTGGAATATATTGGCCACTGCATTTTTTTTAACATTAACTATTTTCTCCTCAGGAAGCCTATTAGCTCAGGTAGAAAAAACCCAAGAAGAAGTGACGGTTACGGCCGTGGAAGTTCCAGTCAGAGTTCTCTACCAAGGTCAATCAGTTAAAGATCTAACTAAAGAAGATTTTACTATTTACGAAAATGGGATAAAACAGAAAATAACCTCTTTTGAAGCTGTTTCCCGTAAAATAGCAGCTACCAGGGTATTATCTCAGCCTGAAAATAAGATGAGGCCCTCCAAGAGATTATTCATGCTCATTTTTAATATCATTGATTACAACCAAGCGGTGGGTGAGGCTATTGACTATTTCTTCCAGCATATATTTCGGCCTGGTGATCACTTCCTGGTTTTAACTGAAAATAGGCTGATCAAAATTCAAAAAGGCAAAAATAAGCCCGATGTAATTCTCACTATTAAAGAGGCTTTAAAAAAGTATAAAATTCTTTCTGCCCAAAATACCCTCAAAGCCTTCAGGGAGCTAAGATTTGAGGGAGATCGCCTCTTAGCTACTCTGAGAGGTCAGTCTCAATTTGTCCCTCTCGATCAAGCTATGATCAGGTTTTTTGATAATTATCAAAGAGCCTGGCTTAATTACCGGAGACAATATCTAACTCCTGAGCTATCCTCTTACAGAAGTATTATCAGAAGAGTGAGGCAGATAGAGGGCGAAAAATGGGCTATATGCTTTCAGCAAAGAGAATTATTCCCTAAACTAAAAAATGCTTCCCGGCTGGATATAGCCATCAATAACTGGATTGAATCTCAGGCTGACCCGATGAATCAGATTAAAGCTCGTCTTGTTCAAGCTAAGAGGATGGAACTTCAAAGATCTTTAGATGTATCTGAGTTCTTTCCTGCCGAAAGTTTAAAAGAGTTATTCATGGAAGCCAACATAACTTTTCATATGATTCTATTAAAATCATTCCGCACTGTCTTTTCTCAAGATTTTGAACTCCAAGAAGTGGCTGAGGATTATGAAGATTGTTTTAAAAAGATCAGCCAAGTTACCGGTGGTTCAACTTCCTTTTCCAATAATCCTACAGAAGCTCTGACGAAGGCCACAGAAAAAGAGGATTACTACTATCTTCTTGTCTATTCACCTCATGAGGACATTGAACCAAAAGAAAGAAAAATTGAAGTTAAAGTTAACAGAAGTGGCTTAAAAGTTATTTCTCTCAAACACCTGCCTGAAAGACCAGAACCTTTCATAACCATAGCTGACTTTAAGGTCAATCGGAAAACTGTTAAATTCTCTCTTTTAAACTACAAAATGAGCAAAATTAAGGGTAAAAAAACAGGAATCGCCGATGTAAAAATAACTCTTTTTGATGAAAACTCCAAAAAAGTTTTTGACCAAGGAAAAAATCTTAACTCTACTAAGAAAGAAACCCATATTTCTTTAAATTTTAACTGGTTAAAATCTGGAAATTATTTTATCATTATCCAAGCTATGGATAAGATAGCCAATGAGTCTGATGTTTTATCGAGTTACATCAAGCTTTAACCGGCATAGCCAGAAGGAAAAACAACTCAACTAAAGGGAAATCTGAAAAGTCCAAACTTGAATTTCTTATTCTGATTCTGGCCTTTGTTACTGGATGCTCATCTTTAACCCTAGAAATTTTATGGACGCGCTTTTTGTCTTTCCGAATCCCCAGCACAGCTTATAGCTTCTCCCTGGTTTTATACTTCTCATCATCATTATGAGCTTTTTAATTTCAAAAAACATTACCCAAAAGCTTTTTTTGAGCACTCTGCAATTGGGCCACCATAATTCTATTATCTTTTATAAAGAAGGCAAAACAGCCACTTCGATTGTTGTTCAAGACAAGGTGAGTGGACTTAAAGACCTCTATATCAACAGCACAGAAGAAGTCCCAACCAGTTATGCGGCCCAATATTGTTTTAAATTGATGGGAATTCTGGGAGTCTTGCTTCATCCTCAGCCTTCCTCGGCACTCATGATCTGCTTTGGTGGCGTAATCGCAGCCGGAACTACCATCCAGTCTCCTGAGGTAAAATATTTAGAAGTAGTTGACATTGAGGAAAGCGTAGTCCAAGCAGCCCGGTTGCTGTCCAGAGAAAACAACAATCTTCTTATTAACAAAAAAACAAAAGTAATTATTGAAGATGGCCGAAAATGTATGGCCTTATCTAAACTACACGGGTAATCAAGAAGAAAATCAAAAGCTGAAGCAGCAAGACATTATGAAAAAGTCTTAAAACTCAAGCCTAATTCATTTATAGCTCTGACGATGCTAGGTAATATCCGAGAAAAGGAAGGAAAATTAGATGAAGCCATTGAACATTTAAATAAAGCCTTGGCGGCCAATCCCCAGAATGCAGAAATCCATAATACTTTGGGAGATGCTTTGTTGTAGAAAGAACAGATTGATAAAAACAGGCTTCATTTTGAACAAGCCCTAAAGATTCATTCCCATTTCTGGAAAGCTATGATCAACCTGGCCCATGCAGAGATACAAAAAGGCAACTATGCCCCCGCTATTTCTGTTCTTTATAAAGCCCTGGAATCAAAACCTGAGGATGAGCAGAGTCGCTATTTGCTGGCTATCTCTTTGGCTCGAGAAAATAAATTTTCTGAAGCCATCAATATTTTAAAAGAAGGACTCCAGTTTTTTCCCAATAGAGTTAAAATGCTGACTCTTCTGGTTAAGCTTCTCCTTACGTCCCATGATGCAAAACGGGCAGATAGACAACTGGACCTTTCTTTGTTTCAGCAGGGCTGTCGTTTAACTCAGGAAAAAGATCCAGAGTGATTGGACATTTTAGCCTCAGCTTATGCTTCTCTTGGTAACTTCCCTCAAGCGGCGGAAATAGCTCGCAAGGCCTATAATTTGGCCCTTAACCTAAAGCAAATCCGATTAACAGAAGATATAAAGAGACGCTTAGACTTTTTTGTAAGCCGCCGTTAAAAAATCTTTCTCCCTCACTTTCCGTAATAGAGCCGCTGGCTACTTGACTTTTTGGGCTAATGTGTTTAAGGTATTACTAATTTTCTTGGAGATAAGATGAATCCTAGAACAAACTCTTTATTTCCTCGGCAAGAGGAGTAAAAAATGAAATCTAAAATCGATTATAAAGAAATTATTAAAATTATAGATTTGTTAGAAGAAAGGAATCTATCTCATTTTGAACTGGAAATTGAAGGTTTTAAGATTAAAATAAGCCGAGCCCAAAATATAAGCCCCTCAGCCGAGATAACTTCTTCAACCACCCCTCCTTCTAGAGGAGCAGAAAAAACAAATCCTGCCTCTTCGGAAGTAATCTCGTCTGAAAGAAAAAATAATCTCCATTATATTACTTCTCCTATGGTGGGGACTTTTTATCGAGCCCCCGATCCTTCTTCACCTCCCTTTGTTGACATCGGTGATATTGTAAAAAAGGACCAAACTCTATGTATCATTGAGGCCATGAAGCTCATGAATGAAATTGAATCAGATGTTGAGGGTGTGATCAAAGAAATATTTGCTGAAAATGGAAAGCCAGTCGAATATGGACAGAAATTATTTGCCATTCAGCCTCTTTCTTGACTCTCAATGTTTTCCAAAATACTAATTGCTAATCGAGGCGAAATTGCTCTGCGTATCATCCGCTCTGCTCGAGAGCTTGGTTTTAAAACAGTAGCTGTTTATTCTGAACCCGATAAAAATTCTCTTCATACTATGTTTGCTGATGAAAAAGTGTGTATAGGCCCAGCTAAAGC
>CAZEQD010000092.1:0-5672 GCA_964514305.1 uncultured Eubacteriales bacterium | reverse complement strand
ATGAATTAATATACCACTTAAATTAGAATCTAGAAATATATTTTTCTCTCAACGATTCTTTGCTATTGAGATGAAAATTAGCTCAATCTGGATCTTAAGACATCTCTTTCTCCTCGGTCTATTTATAAAATTAAACAGATTTGTCTCCGCAAATTCCATTATTTGGTAATGGTAAGATATAAATTTATACTTTACAGCACTTTAAAATATATACTTCTATATAAAGATTTTTTGATGATGGATTTGGAATGTCAGGACAGAAAAGAGAAAATATCTCTTTTAAGAATACAGGTTACAACTTTAATTTTTAGCTGACATGGGAACCAAAAAAACATTGTTCTTATAGAGTTAAATAAATAAAATTAATATGTTAGCACGTGAAAAAAATCTAAAGAGCAAATATTCAATATCTCATTGGGTACCAAAAAATTATTACAAGACCTTTATAATATTTCTGGTCTTTGTTGGATTGTTAATTACTTTAAATATTTTTTGTAGATATATTGACAAAACAATCATTGATTTTGACTGCCCCAAATACTGGCCGATAAGCATATTCAGGCTTTACATTCCTCATGTAAAAAATCTTCTCGCTGGAATTATCGCTCTAATTTTATTTTATTTATCCAATAAATATCTTAGAAAAATAAAATATCAAATCATTACAGTTATTTTTGTCGGCATCATCTTTGTTTTAAGCACTAACTTAATTAAAGGCTGGGCAAACGGATTTATAATGCCTATAGCTGGTGGACTATCAAGAGATAAATATTCTTTTATTTCTTTAGATGAAAAAAAAGGTGGTCAATACTTTCACGATGCAAAAAAAATTAGAAATTTAGCTGATTTATTCAAGAACTATGAAAGGCTCCAACCAGGTCTCTCAATTCATACAAAGACTCACCCTCCCGGAGCCGTTTTTATAATATATTTAATCTCCAAAATTTATAATTATCCTGGATTTATAACCCTAGTTATAGCGGTAACATCCATATTTTTATCCACATTCTTCCTTTTTCAAATATTAAAAATTAATTTTAGTAGCGAACTATCAGGATATCTGGCTTTTCTATTTACACTTATACCAAGCATCCAAATTTATTATGCTGCCAGCCTAGATGCCTTGATCGCCAGTTTTTTATTGGGAGTTTTATACTTCTTTTTACACCACAAAACTTCAATTAGTTATATAGGTTCTCTAATCTTTCTTCTGTTAGCTTCGATGACGACATTCGTTTTCCTCTTTATATTACCCGTTATGATCGGATATGATCTTTTAAAAAGAAAGAGCCTAAAAAGATCTGGCTTTATTATATTAGGACTGGGAATTATTTATTTAATTATCTATTTGCTACTTAATTTTAATTATCTTAATTCTTTTTTAATCGCTTCCAAGCTTGAGAATCCTCATGGATTCAGACTTTTTTATGAACCTGTCAATTATCTGTTCACCCGCATTGAATGTATTTGTGAAATAATATTATTCTTTGGACCTTATTTGAGTATTCTCATGGTACAGGGTATAGTTGTGATGAAAAGAAAAAGGTTAAATTCTATGACCTCGTTAACTTGGCTTGCAATATTTACTCTTATTACCATATTTGCCACTGGTGCATTTCACACTGCAGAAACTGCCCGAGTTTGTTTATTTATCTATCCCTACTTGATATTCCCTATCGGTTTTTTTCTTAAATATACTAAAGTTTCCCCAAAAGAAAAAAACACCCTTTTATATCTTATATTTCTTCAAACTATTATCATGCAAATTGGTGGAAATTATTTTTGGTGATAGCTACAAGGAGGACTCTTGCCAAAACCGCTTATTCAATAAATCCTGGAAGTTGATGTGAGGGTATAAAAACGTTCACTATTTGCATTTAGGAAAAAACCATCGTAGGCTCTTTGGAAAAAACAAATTCCAAAAATGCTCTGGATGGGGATGTATCAGGAGATAAGCAGGAGAAACCAAGTTATAGAAATTTTTACCAATCGAGAATTATATGTCCATATTATAGTTTATTATCTTATTTAATATCCAAAGCTATGAATCAGAGAAAGAAATTATTTAAAGAAGGAGAGATTAGTTGTTGTGCTGGAATAGAGAAAAGATTTAATATTGTTTTTTCTGTTTTAGGGGCAAGAAAATAATATCAATTCTATATAAATAAATCTTAATGTGTTAAATTTGGGCAATATGAATTTGATGACCTGATTATCCCTTTTTCTCAAGACGCAGAAGATATCATTTGGTAATATACATCCCAGTTATGAACGAAGTGAAATGGAACAAGGCAAAGTAAGTTTTATTATTGTTAATTGGAATGGAATAAAGACCGTGGCTGAGTGCTTAGATTCTGTTCTAGGTCAAAGCTATAAATATTATGAAATAATCTTTGTTGATAACCACTCAACAGACGGTTCAGCCCAATTAGTCCAAAAGAAATACCGCCCAGATAAATTTATAAGCTTGGGCAGAAATTATGGCTACGCTGAAGCCAATAACATCGGCCTTAGACAAGCCAAGGGAGAATATCTCGCTCTGGTCAACAACGATGCTGTCTTGGATAAAAATTGGCTGCTAAAAGCTGTCGGAGTTTTGGAGGAGGATAAATCTCAAGTAGTGGGAAGTGTGGCCTCTAAAATCATAAATTATCATCAGCCAACTCTGATCGACACTGCAGGCGTTGAATATTTTGGCTTTGGTGCAGGTTGGGATTACAAGGGGCTGCCTGCAGACTCAAAGGAAGTCAATCAAAGAAAGGAAGTTTTCGGTGCCTGTGCCACGGCTGCTCTTTACCGCAAACAACTCATTGACGAGCTTGGTCTGTTCGACCCTCGCTATTTCATCTACTTTGAGGATACTGAACTGGCTTTCAAGCTCAGACTATTTGGCTACAAATGCATTTATGAACCTGAAGCAGTTTGCTACCATTATGGGGGTGTAAAACAGGATAAAAACAGTAAGTTCTACATCCAGTGTGGCCGCAAAAATATTGAATTCCTCTTTTTTAAAAATATGCAGAGAAATTTATTAGCCAAATATCTATGGAGTCACTGCCTCTACGAGTCAGCTCTATTTATCTTTTTTTTACTGGCCGGCAAGGGAATTCCTTTCATCAAAGCCAAAATCCAGTTCGTTACCAATTTAGGCTATATACTTCAAGAAAGAAAAAAGCTGAAATTGGCTTTAATAAAGGCTGATAAATTTAAAGAAGTCTCAAGGGTTGAACAGTACTTCCTTCCCTCACATCTGCGCTGGCGAGGCAGGCTGGATAAGCTTAAAAAAGCTATCCAGACTTATAAAACTTATATGAATCTTGATTAAAATGAACCGCAAAGCTAGACTTCTCTTTTTAAACAGGTCTTTTTACCCTGACGTTGAAGCTACAGGTCAACTTCTGACTGAACTCTGTGAGGAATTGCAGTTCGATTTCGAAATTCATGTTATCTGCGGTAACCCACTTTATCGCTCTCTAAAAACCCCCCGTCTGGTAACCAAAATTTCCTATCAGAAGATCACCATTTGGAGAATAAACAATACAACCTTTCCTAAAAAATATTTTATAACCCGTTTCATTAATCTCCTCTCTTATTTCATCCTCTGTTTCATCTGGACATCTTTTCTTAAAAAGCCCGACTGCATCATTGCTGAAACAGACCCCCCTCTTTTAGCCTCTATTGCTTATGTCTACAGCCGATTATGGCGCTGCAGTTTTATCTACTATTCTCAAGACATCTGGCCGCAGGTGGGACTTATCAATAAAAAAATGACCAACCCGGTACTGACTGCCATCCTTAAGCTGGTCAATAAATTTCTTTATAAAAAGGCAACCCGTATCATCGTCCCTGGAAGAGATATGAAGCACCGGCTGGAAGAAGAAAACTTTATTCCGCCTTATAAAATTGAAGTTGTTGAGAACTGGGCCAATCCCCACCTGATTTTTCCCATCCAGAGAGAAAATAATATATTTATCAAGCACCACTCCCTTGAAAATAAATTTGTGGTCATGTATTCAGGAAATATTGGTCTCTCGCAAGATCTGGAAAATATAATTTCAGTGGCCAAAGCTTTAAGAAAACACAAAGACATCCTTTTTGTGCTAATCGGAGAAGGAGCTTCCAAAGAAAAAATAGTGGCGATGGCTGAATCTTTCCATCTGAACAATTTGAAATTCTTGACCTATCAGGAAAAAGATAATTTGGTTTTCTCTCTTAATGCGGCTCATATTCATCTGGTTCCCTTAAAAAAAGGAATGAAAGGCATTATTGTACCCAGCAAGGTCTACGGTATAATGGCCTCAGGCAGACCTTTTATTGCTGCTGTTGATGAAGGCAGCGAAATAGACCAGCTAGTGAAGAAATTCCAGTGCGGTCTGGTGGTCAAGCCCTCAGATCCAGAAGCATTGAAAGAGGCTGTCCTTTGGGCCTTTAATAATAGAGATACATTAGAAACAATGGGGGCAAACGGAAGAAAAGCTTTAGAAAATCACTATACAAGAAAAATATCCAGCGCAAAATTCAAAAAAATAGTAGAGAATTTAACCTGAGTGAAGAAAAAGAAGATCAAAATACTAAACAAAGTCATAGGCACAGGTCTTAAATATCTGGGCTGGAGCGGCCGGGGCCTGGTTGATGGAGGCTCTACTGCAGCCGGCTCAATTAGCTGCCTAGCTCCCTCCTGGGACAGCTACAGTCAGGAAATCGGAATCAATATGATCCGAATGGGATTTTCTATAAAGCATTTTTTATCTGGAATTGAAAATACAACTCAGAAAATACTGGACGAGGTGAAAAGAGGCCTGGAAAACACTCGGGCTTCTTGGGCCAAAAGCGCTCAAACCAGCTATTCCTATGCCATCCAAAGGTGTCAGGATCTAGGATGGAAGCTCCTTATCTGTATTAATCCCTCCTATACCAGCCCTTGGGACCCCGTGAATTTAACCTCTTCAGCTGATTATCTTAATGTCTGGAAAAATTTCTGCTTCTCACTGGCCAAAGCTATTGATGACAATTGGCCTAGAATAGGCTATTATTTTGAAATTACCAATGAGCCCGATATAGGCTATTTCGATGGCGAAGCTTTTTTGCCTGCCTATCATGGCCCTTCAGGCGGAATCTCGCCGTCCCAATACTGTCTTCTCCTCAAGAAGGCCTCTGAAGGCATTAAAGAAGCTCTGCCTGAAGCTAATATCTTTGGTCCCGCACTGGCCAGTTGGAACAAGGGCTGGACAGAGGAAGTTCTTGATCAGGCTGGTTGCTGTTTAGACGGACTGTCCTATCACAATGTGGCCGGCCATTTAAATGATGAAGATATAATCAAAGAAGCTAACTTGATGCTGTCTCAGTATGCACCTCATGCTGCACAGCGTATTGTCAACAGTGAATGGGCCTGGTGGCCAGATCACGATAGCAACCATTTAGAAACAGCCCTCAGAGCCGCTCAAATTCTCTATCAACAGACAAAAGGTCAAGCTTTTGCTTCCCTTTATCTGGGCCCAGCCCAGCCCAAAGGTTTCAAGCGGGGATTAGGAGTGATAAAATTCAACCCAGATAATCCCAACCAAGCGGAAAGAACAAAAACCTTTTTTGCTTTCCGCTTAATGGCCCGGGGAGTTGTGGGAGAAAAGCAACTGGAAGTGTTCAATCCTTGCCGCCAGTTAAAAATACTGGCC
>CAZEQD010000091.1:0-5790 GCA_964514305.1 uncultured Eubacteriales bacterium | reverse complement strand
TAGCTTTGGCCTGGGGCTATATCATCCAAAAGACAGAAAGTCTCTGGGGAGCGGTCCTTTTTGGAATAAAGTTCGAGGCATTCTCATTTAATGGGATTTATCAAAATATAAAAAAATTTTAATCAAGATAAATAATATCGACTTAACCCGAGAGAGTAACTCCCACCTCCAGGAAAAATCTGCCTTTCTCCGTAAAAGAGCACAGGACGGAATGCCTTTATCCTCATTGCTGGTTGAGGCTTATGCTCTGGTTCGAGAAGCTTCGGAGCGTATGATAGGGCTTCGTCCATTCAATGTCCAGGTCTTAGCCGCCATTGCCCTCCATGAAGGAAAGATAGTTGAAATGAATACCGGCGAAGGCAAAACCCTGGCGGCTGTCATGCCGGCTTACCTCAACGCCTTAACTGGAAAAGGAATCCATATCCTTACTTTCAACGATTATTTGGCCCACCGTGATGCAGCCTGGATGGGCCCAATTTATGAATTTTTAGGGTTGAGCGTTGGATATATCCAGGAAGGAATGACAGCCACTGCTCAGCCCGCCGCCAAGGAGTTTTTCGAATTCTATGGACTGCCAACAGTTCCTATCCCTCCTCACAAGCCGTGTCTCCGAACCGACTATACTGATCTTATTTTCACTCACCGCCAAGCCAAATTAAAGGCTCTAATCAAAGAAATCAAAGAGTCAAAAGCCAAAGGACGACCGGTCTTAATAGGAACGGCAAGCGTAGATGAATCAGAAGATATAGCTTCTGCTTTGAGATCAAAAGGAATTGAATGTCAAGTTCTCAACGCCAAAAACGACGAGCAGGAAGCAAAGATGATTGCCCAAGCCGGGCGACCCGGAGCCATGACCGTTGCCACCAATATGGCAGGAAGAGGGACAGACATAAAACTGGGTGGAACTAATGAAGAAGAACGACAGAAGGTCGTCAAGCTAGGTGGTCTCTATGTTATCGGAACTAATCGACATGAAAGCCTGCGGATTGACTACCAATTGAGAGGACGGGCTGGCAGGCAAGGCGATCCAGGCTCTTCTCGATTTTTTATAAGTCTGGAAGATAAGCTAATCCGAGACTATGGAATCAATAATTTATGGGCGGCTAGATACCAACTTCAGAAGCACGAAGCACCCATTAAATATGCTCTAATCAGACGAGAGATTACCCGATCTCAAAGAATCATCGAAGGCAGGAATTTCGATATCAGAAAAAAGCTCTGGAAGTATTCTGTCCTCTTGGAAGAGCAGAGAAAAATAATTCAATCAGAAATTTTAAAAAGTTTCTACTCCCTTCCCTGGTCCGAAATCAAAAAGGAGGAAATTAATCTAGACCTAAAAGATTTTGGAGTTAAAGGGCTTTCATCAACCTGGACTTACCTTATCGAAGATAATCAGCTCGGCCTCTGGGTAGGACTGCTCCAAGCACATAATATTGGCTTGACGGCCACGGCAGCTGCAGTCTACGGCTCTCTATATCTAGCCTTAACTATCCTCCAGCGGTATTGGCCAAAATGTAAACTTTCCTCAAAAAACAAGGGCGCAGACGGCCAAAACTAAGGCTAGATTGATAGGAATAACATAAGAAAAATAAAGAGGGCCTACCTTTCCTCTTTCCTCGAGAGTTGTTTTCTTGTAAAGCCCAAGATTCCGGAAAAGAAGAGCCCCAATGAAGGGAAAGGGAGTCTTGATTCCTCTTCGATCCAGAGCAACTGTCAGCAAAACTGCCGACACCACTGCCCAAAGGCCGCAAACTAAAGCTGCCATCAAAAGGTAGCCTTCAATGCTCATAGCCCTTCTCCTATCATCAATTCTTTTTCATGAAAAAGGGAACAGTCCGCCTTTTCTGGTTTAGCTGATATGGTCCTTTCATATTCCTCTTTGGTTATCATTCCTGAGTAATAATCATATGTTGCTTTTATCATTTCTTGAGCAGCTTGAAGAGAAATGCTTAACAAATCTTTGATTATGCCCAGATTTAACTTTTCTGCACTCAGGTCTCCACAGCTTAGAGAAGATTTCATCACCTTCTCTTTTTTTTTGAGATTGCCATAAAACAGAGCTAAAGTGGACTTATCTTTTATTAAATCTAATTTATTTAAGACATAGATTATTTCAAAGACAATCCTGCTCCTGAATAATATGTTAGCAACTAACTGTCTTTTTAAGGCTCTTTTTACTTGAAAGATAGGAAGACCAAATTCAGCAGAAATTATTTCTGGAAATACAAGATCTTTAACCAGGGAAGGCTTGACAAGTTTAGACATCAAGAAAATTGGGTTTATTACTTTATCAAGATAAGTCTCAATATATCTATGGAAATACTTACGCCTATTTGGCGGGTAGGAAACTTTAGCAGACAAATCCACAGCCAAAGAATCAATTACAGGATGAAAAGTTTTATCTAGACAGCAATGCGTAATAAGGCCGTATAAAAAAACTAAATCATTTTGTTCCTTGCTTAAATTTAAAACTTTTAATACTCTCTTAGAAAAAGAGGGCCTGAATTGGCTGTGTATTTTTTCTGAAACCCTTCTAATCCTCTCTTTGCGAGAATAATAAAAAGCATCTGGGATAACAGAACCGAGATAATAATAGTAAGTATTTAAAGAAAGAGAAGATTTTATTTCTTTGGCTTTAATAGCATTTAGGACTCGTCTAGCAAAAAATAAATGGGTATTCTCCTTTGGCATTTAGCATCTCTTGAGGTTATATATTTCTCTAAAGGCAGCGAGTATTTCTCATTAAATTATTATAATGATTTTAGAAAGGTTTGGCTAATGAGACCAGAAACGAAACCTGCCTCTTTTAAATTTTAAATTAATTTCAGGCAGTAATCTTTCGGCTTCCTCTCGACCGATATTAACCAACTTATCTATATTTTTGAAATCAGCCCAATGGATTCTGCCTAAACTGGGATGGATAATAATATCTGCCATCTGAATATTTTTTTGATTAAGATGATATCTGGTAATTTCGTTGGCTCTAAACATAAGCTCAAGTCCATTGCGGATATTAAGGTTTTCTTTATTTGATTGACTTACGTCCACTCCAATAACAAAATTTGCACCCATCTCCCGAGATTCTACTACTGGCACCTGGCTTATTATTCCGCCATCTATGAGCAACTTATCATCCAGAGATACAGCAGGAAATATGCCCGGAATGCTGCAGCTAGCAGCTACGGCCTTTCTTATCGAACCTTGAGTGATTAAAATTCTTTCACCAGATAAATAATCCACAGCTACTGCTCCAAAAGGAACTTTTGTTTCTTCAATGCCAGCATCATCAAGGAGGAAAGACAGAGCCTCATTAACTATTTCAGAGTTGAAGATACTCATCCTGGTAAATGAGCGAGCCAAAACAAACTGCTGTCTGACGAAATAGCCTACTCGCTCAATGATTTTTTCTTGTTCGCTATTATGAGGCGGCACCAAAAGATCAAGGCGGTATTTTCTTAAAAAATTAGTAGCCAGAAAATCCCTTATTTTAGTTTCTACTTTATCCACACTTCCAGATTGAGCATAGATAGCCCCCACCAAAGCACCGGCACTACTACCTGTAATTATATTAATTGGAAAATGGGCGTCTTCTAGGGCTTTTAAGACCCCCACATGAGCCAGGCCACGAGCACCCCCTGCCCCCAGCGCTAAACCAGTGGTTATTTTTCTTCTTAGTCCAAACAATCGCTTGACTTTTTTATTCTTATGATCCTGCCACTATTCCTTTGGAAAATGATTATACATTATAATTGGCTATAACGGAAATGGGAATGCTTTGGGGAAGAAATATTTCTTTCAGTTTATTACGACGAAATCTTTTAAATCACTAACAGCTTTTATTATCTCAATTTTCCCTTCAGATTCTTTCACCTGAAACATTAACTCAACCAATTTACCACCGCCCCTCTCCTGAATTCCGTTCATACTATAGCCTCCCACTCTAACTAAACCATTATCTATTTCATTTCCATCTACTGCTATAAAGTCTTTGGTCAAAAAGGCTGGCCTGACCCCTATAAAAGTCATTTTTTCTGCAGAGTATTTCACCTCTAATCCGAAGGCCTTCACCCCAAAAGCATTAGTCACCTCAATAGGTACAACCAGTATTCCTCCCATCTTTTTGCTTTCTCCTAAAGTCAAGCTTTTTCCCTCATTATTCAGATATCCCCTCCGCACAAACCAGCTGTCGGCTGTCTCAGCCCTGAAAATATCTCCATCTAAATTGTACAGCACGAGAGGTCCTCTTCCATTTGGCCCTTTCTTGACATGAAAGACAACAATAGCCAACGAACCAGCTCCTGGTCTTAATATCGGCTCTTTTCCTTTACCTTCTATTTTTATTACTCCTGGTACCTCCTCTTTTCCTCTTACATAATCAAATCCTTTTGTCAGAGGCGCAGCCTTAAGTCCTACATACTCTAATAATTCATGAGGAAAGACCATCTCTAAGCTAAATGAACGAATTCCTTGCGGATTATTGACCATCAGGGGTATCTTCGCTCTCCCTTCTGAATTGCCTATGGTTGGAAGGGCATATACTAGCTGTTTTTCAAAGTCAGGAATAATGGCTTCTCTGCGGCCAAGGGTGGAGGTTTGCGAACACTGATAATCTGCACAGCAGAGAGGAAGAGTCAATCTTCCTAGATAATGATCAAAAATATTCTGAGCATCACCCGGGGTAATACAGTTATTAGCTTCAGTGTGTTCCTTACTAGTGCAGGGACAACTGCAGTTGGCATCCGCTGTTGTTAATTGAGATGAGGAAGGCGAAATTTTCCCCAGATAGATTTCAAAGGCTGCCTGTGCATCACCTGGGGTTAAACTGCCATCTTCATTCACGTCTCCCAATCTTGGACAGGCCTTGTATAAAAAGTCCACCTCAAATGACCGTGGACACAGAGCAGCTATTCCATCTTCATACTCTTCTATCCTTATGGGAATAGAGGTATCCACCGGATAGTCTACACACTTCACCATCAATTTCATTGTCACCAGACTGACACTGCTCTGAGAAGAGATACATGTTCCAGAACCAGCTGCACCTGTAATTCTTATTTTCCCTGATTCAATTTGATCCCAATCCAAGCTGGACCAATCCTGAGTGGCAGTAGATCTTTCTAATCCCTTAAATTCAAACACTGAAGAATCAAAAACAAAATCAAAAGTAAAGTCACATATCTGATTATCGTTACCACTTATATTAACAGGAATATGAATCTCATCTCCCATAGTCCCAGCCTTGCCTGAAGGAAGCGAAATATTTCCACTGCAGCAGATAAGAGTAAAGACACCTTGGGCAGGTTGAGGTGTATAAGATTTTAATTCATCAGAATAGGAATTTATGCTAATAGTACTCTGCTGACCATCCTGACAGAGACCGCACTGGCAGATCACTTTGAGTTTAACCACCACAAGAGAGCCATTTTCTGTCTGCTGAATACAGGAAGCACTTCCTGCAAAGCCGCCAATTCTAACTTGGCCGGGTGAAATTTCATTAGCATCTACCATGGTCCAATCTGAAGTCAAACAGTTTTGTGTCTCTATCCCTTGATAAGAAAACATAGATGTTTCATAGAATAAATCAAAAGCAAAAGTACACATTTCGCATTGGTTGTTGGTTATATTGATGTAGACTTTTACTTCATCATTATAAGTTGCAGTGGATGGAGTGGGCACAACTTCAATATTTCCGCAAATGCTTGCAGCCGCCGCTAATAAAGTGGACGATAAAGCAGATTCACTCTTCTGCCTTTCTACTTCTGCTTTTATACCTTCTTTCTTAACTCCTGC
>CAZEQD010000090.1:0-5905 GCA_964514305.1 uncultured Eubacteriales bacterium | reverse complement strand
TTTGTTTATAATTTTGCATCCTGTAGCTTTCTCCCTTGATGACTATGATCCGGCAATGATGGATTATCCTATCAATATTGACTGTGGCAAAAAACGGATCCCAGAACACCTCTCCCCATTCCTCACTCTTCCGCCTCAGCTCTTCTCCGGCTGAATTTACGAAGAACCAATTGAAGAAAAATCTCACGCTAAATCAATAAATTTGGTTTGGTAAACGGGTACAACCGCCAAGCTTCTTGCTCTATCCTCACCAGAATCTCTCGAAATACCTTGAGAAATGTCTCCTCTCTTAATTTCAATAGCTCATCCTCTATCCAGTGGACATCATGCCGTTTCAATGCTATCCTTATATCGAAGGATAAATTCAATTCCTTCATGGCTCACCTCCTGTGTTAGTTTTTTTTTCATTCACAGTTTAAGGTGAGCCTCTCTTCTTTTCAATCACGGAAAAAAAGATTCTTACAGAAGTGATAAATCAATTGTCTAATTGGGAAAATTTTACTAAGATAAAAAGTTAAAAAGGATAGATTTGTTTAGCTGATTATGACCAAGCAGAGAATGAAAAAAGGGATAATTTTTGACATCAAGCGCTATGCTATTCATGATGGGCCTGGCATTCGGACTACTGTCTTTTTTAAAGGATGCCCGCTTCACTGTCCCTGGTGTCATAATCCTGAAGGACAGGAGGAGAAGCCTGAAATAATGTGGCAGGCCAGTAGGTGTGCCTTAGAGTGTACGGCTTGTGTTTCAGTCTGTCCCCAAATGGCTGTTGAGAAGAAAGCCAGGATAGTCCTTATCGATCGGCAGAAATGTGATCTCTGCGGCCAGTGTGTTGAAGCCTGTCTTTATGAGGCCCTGGAGATTGTAGGTAGAGAGGTTACTGTCGAGGAAGTGATGGCTGAGGTAGAAAAGGATAGAATATTCTATGAAGAATCAGGTGGAGGTGTTACTTTTTCAGGAGGAGAACCTCTATTTCAACCTGATTTTTTAGAAGCACTGCTTGAGGCCTGCCGCCAGAGGAATATTCAGACTGCAATTGATACCTGCGGTTATGTTTCTCCTGAAGTGATGGAAAGGATCGCTCAAAAGGTCGATCTTTTTTTATATGATCTCAAGATTATTGATGACCGCAAACACAGAGAATATACTGGAGTTTCTAATAAGCTTATCTTTGAGAACTTAAAAATGTTGTTGAAAAAGAAGAAGCCAGTCATTATCCGCATTCCTCTGATCTCAGGCATAAATGATGATCAACCAAATATCAAAGCCACAGTTAATTTTCTCTATAGTCTTAACAGCTTGAAAGAAGTAAACCTGCTGCCTTATCATAAAGGAGGAGATGAAAAGTTCAGAAAATTAGGGAAGCAAAATCCCCGGCCAGAGTTTAGGCCAAGTTCAGAGACGAAAATAAAAAAAATAAAAAAAATGTTCGAAAGTCATGGCTTTTCAGTTAAAATTGGAGGCTGAAGAATGAAAGAACGCATCAAGAAATTAAGAGAGCAGAGCTTAAAGGCCAAACCTTACATTTCACCTGAGAGAGCCAAACTTATAACTGAGTTTTATAAAAGTGAGGTAGCAGATAGGGTTTCATCTCCGGTAAGAAGAGCCCTGGCTTTTAAATATTTGCTGGAGAATAAGAAAATTTACATCGGTAAGGATGAGCTTATCGTGGGGGAGCGGGGACCAGCTCCCAAGGCGACCCCCACCTATCCTGAGATTTGTGCCCATAGTCTTGAAGACCTTGAGATTTTAAACAGCCGGCCGAAAATTCCTTTTGCCGTTGATGAGAAAACTAAGGAGATATACCGCCAGGAAATAATTCCTTTCTGGAGAGGAAAATCGATTAGAGACAGAATTTTTGAGGAGATGACAGAAGAGTGGAAGGATGCCTATAAGGCCGGTGTTTTTACAGAATTTATGGAACAGAGAGCGCCCGGACATACTGTCCTTGATGATAAAATTTACCGAAAGGGCTTTTTAGATTTCAAAAGGGATATAGAGAAAAGCCTGGAGAGCTTGGATTTCCTTAATGATCCGGAGGCGTACTATAAAAAGGAAGAATTAAAAGCCATGTCTATCTGTGCTGAAGCCTTAATTGCCTATGCTAAAAGGCATGCAGCCAAGGCCAGGAAACTGGCTGAAAAGGAGAAAAATTTAAAAAGGAAAAAAGAGCTGCTCCATATAGCTGAGATTTGCACTCATGTGCCTGCTTATAAGCCCCGAAATTTCTGGGAAGCCCTTCAGTACTACTGGTTTGTCCACTTAGGGGTTATTATTGAGTATAATACCTGGGACTCGTTCAATCCGGGCCGACTCGATCAGCACCTTTATCCCTTTTATAAGCAGGGATTGGCTGATGGCAGCTTGAGCCAGGACCAGGCCCGAGAGCTTCTTCAGGCTTTTTGGATTAAGTTCAACAACCAGCCAGCTCCCCCAAAAGTTGGGGTTACAGCCGAGGAAAGCAGCACTTATACGGATTTCTGTTTGATCAACTTAGGAGGTGTTAAGGCCGATGGTTCAGATGGAGTAAATGAGCTTTCCTATCTTCTTCTGGATATTATTGAAGAGATGAGGATACTCCAGCCGAGTTCTATGGTCCAGATAAGCAAGAAAACTCCTGATTCATTTTTAAAGAGGGCTTTGAAAATAGTCAGAACAGGCTTTGGCCAGCCTTCCATTTTTAACACGGATGCTATTATCCAGGAACTCCTCCGCCAGGGCAAATCAATTGAAGATGCCCGCTGCGGTGGAGCCAGCGGCTGTGTGGAGACGGGTGCTTTTGGCAAAGAAAATTATAATCTAACTGGCTATTTTAATCTGACCAAAGTCCTGGAAATAACTTTAAATAGGGGTCTCGATCCGCGGACAAGCAAAAAGATAGGCCTCAAGACCGAAGATCCCCAAAAGTTTCGTTCTTTCTCTGAATTGTTTAAAGCATTTGAACGTCAGCTTCACCATTTTCTGGATATTAAAATAAGAGGTAATAATATTATCGAACGCCTGTATGCAGAGGATCTGCCGGCTCCTTATCTTTCAATCCTTATTGACGACTGTATTGCCAGAGGTAAAGATTACCATGATGGCGGAGCTCGCTACAATACTTCTTATATCATGGGTGTGGGGCTGGGAACGATGACTGATACTTTGACCTCTATTAAATACAATGTTTTTGATAAAAAATTTATTAAAATGAAGGAATTATTAGAGGCTTTGAGAAAAAATTATGAAGGCAGTGAAGCGCTCCGCCAGCGGTTTTTAAACAAAACTCCTAAATATGGAAACGATGATGATTACGCTGATGGAATCTTGAAAGCTATATTTGAAGCTTATTATAAAGCTATAAACGGTCGTCCTAATACCAAAAGAGGCTGCTACCGCATAAATCTTCTGCCAACTACAGTCCATGTTTATTTTGGTAAGGTTTGTGGGGCCACTGCTGACGGCCGCAAAGCAGGCGAGCCTCTGTCTGAAGGTATCTCCCCTGTTCAAGGTGCAGACCGCTACGGCCCGACCGCAGTCATCAAATCTGTGAGTAAAATAGATCATCTCCGAACCGGCGGCACTCTCCTTAACCAGAAATTTACCCCTCATCTTTTGGCTGATGAAGAGGGAATTGAGAAATTGGCTCATCTCATTCGTTCCTATTTCAAGCTTGACAGCCATCATGTTCAATTCAATGTGGTTACGGCTGAGGCTCTCCGCGAGGCCCAGAAGCATCCTGAAAAATACAGAGACCTGATTGTCCGTGTGGCTGGTTATAGTGACTACTTTGTCGATTTGAGTGAAAGCCTTCAGAATGAAATCATTCGCCGCACTGAACATCAATCTTTCTGAATATAGAATCTATTGTCCTCTATTGGACTTAAGAGAAATTGAAAGGAGTAAAAATGTTTGAAGCTAAAATATATCAACAGAGACGGCACCGCTTAAAGGAGCAAATCAAGGAAGGACTTATCCTTTTTTTGGGAAACGAGGAGAGTTCCATGAACTATCCGGCCAACCCTTACCCTTTCCGCCAGGATAGTTCTTTTCTTTATTTTTTTGGCCTGGATATGCCTGGTTTGGCAGCCATCATCGATGTCGAGGCTGAGCAGGAAATCCTTTTTGGAGAGGATGTCAGTGTCGAGGATATCGTCTGGATGGGAGCCCTTCCTTCTCTAAAAGAGAGGGCATCCTGGGCTGGAATGGAAAATGTAGCTCCTCTAAAAGATTTAGAAAA
The DNA here is from genome assembly GCA_964514305.1 of uncultured Eubacteriales bacterium. Classification (GTDB taxonomy): domain Bacteria; phylum Acidobacteriota; class Aminicenantia; order Aminicenantales; family Aminicenantaceae; genus CAZEQD01. The sequence goes on along the minus strand of CAZEQD010000090.1, from coordinate 1,686 downwards.
AAAGCTGAAGGCTGCGCTCCAGAAAGGCCAGAAAATTCACTATCTTCCACCTTACCGACCTGAAGTGGCTCTTAAAATAGAGGAACTGCTGGGGATAAACCATACTCTGGCTAAGGATTATTCTTCCCGGGAACTTATAAAAGCGGTCGTAGCTCAAAGGGCGATTAAAATAAAAGAAGAAATAGAAGAGATGGAAAAAGCCCATATGGTTACCTATGAAATGCATACTACAGCTATGAAGATGGCTCGTCCGAGAATTTATGAAAGAGAAATTGCAGGAAAAATGGAAGGCATTGTTCTCTCTTACGGATTCAGCCTTGCCTTCCCAACAATTCTTACCATAAACGGCCAGATTCTTCACAACCATGACCACAGCAACCTCTTAAAGGAGGGCCGTCTTTTGGTTAATGATTCAGGAGCAGAGTCAGCTCTTCATTACGCAGCCGATATTACCCGAACTTTTCCCGTTAGCGGTAAATTCAGTCCAGAACAAAAACAGATATATGAAATTGTCCTCAAAGGTCAGCAGGAGGCTATAAAGTCAATTAAGCCAGGGCTTAAATTCAAGGATGTTCATCTCAAGGCAGCAAAAATAATGGCTTCTGGACTTAAGGACTTAGGGCTGATGAAAGGGGATATAGAAGAGGCCGTCAGCCAGGGAGCTCATGCCCTTTTCTTTCCCCATGGTTTGGGCCATATGGTTGGGCTTGATGTTCATGATATGGAAGATTTGGGAGAGGAGTTTGTCGGCTACGATGAAAAGACAAAGCGAAGCCAGCAGTTCGGCTTAGCCTATTTAAGATTTGCCCGGGAGCTTGAACCGGGCATGGTTATGACGGTTGAACCGGGCATCTATTTTATTCCAGCTTTAATTGATCAGTGGGCTGCAGAGAAGAAACTGGAGCAGTTCATTAATTATCATGAAGTTAACCGATACAGGGATTTTGGCGGCATTCGAATCGAGGACGATGTCCTGGTCACCGGGGATGGCTATCAAGTTCTGGGAAAGCCTATTCCTAAAACGGTTGAAGAATTGGAAGAAATAGTAGGCAAATCAAAAAGCTAATAAAAGAGCTCAGGTCTTTACATTGTTAAATTTAAAAACTGAGCGTTGCTTTTTCGTTTCAGTTGTCAAAAAACTAATGTCAAATTTGAAACCTGACTCCTTAAACTTTTAATAGGTCTTATCATACCAATAATCTTTAAGAATAACTGCTGTTCGAGACAAAACTTGACCTCCAGCCTTAAGGACTATAGTGTAGCAGCCGGGTTTAACCCTGAAATATTTGTACTGACGCTCGGTCAATCCGGGGGGATGGTGGACGCGGGTACGGAGCGATCTTCCCCATTTATCAACTTCTTCATCGGGGTCACCGTAATAATCAACTGTATCATAATAATCAAAGAATTCTTCATCTTTTTTCAGAAATTCCTGCTGCCTTTCCCAGCGGGCGATTTCTTCTTTGGTTCGTGGCTGACGTTTGGTCATAACCCATTCAACGCTGTTTAAACCTGCTTTGTTAGGCCCTTTAATCTCGTTAATGATTCTTGTTCCATCTAGAATCTTTATTTTAACTTGACCTTCAACTGGCTGCTTCAGATAGTAATTAATCACTACTCCATGGGGCTCATTCTCCCCAGCAAAGTTTTGGGCGCTAACCGCTTTTTGATGGGGCATTATCCACT
>CAZEQD010000089.1:0-5938 GCA_964514305.1 uncultured Eubacteriales bacterium | reverse complement strand
TTTAAGATAGACCCCAATATAGACAATGCTTGGCTGATTAGGAATTGGATTTATTTTTAGTTCTTCTGTTTCTGATTGAATTTTCTGCCAGTGGCCTAAGGTGCCATCAAACCATTGGAGAGAATCTCCTGCTTTCGGCTCGAAGGTTGAGGCCTCAATTTCTTTAAATAGAAGAATGTCTTTAATGGTGAATTATTTTCTTTTATCTTGATGAAAGGCAGGCAGAAGGGCCGGGAATGGTCCCAGTTTGAGCCAGGAGCTTATGGCCAATTCTTTGCTTTTATTTAAGCCGGCTGGAGTGAATGAGAAATCGGGCGAACTAACAAGAATTATGAAAACAATAAGAATAAAAGCCATTATTGAGAGTTTGTCAATTTTAATCTTCATTTCTTTTTTTCTCCTTTTGGGATTAACTATAGCTTAATAACAAAACTATTGTAAAGTTGGAATTTTCCCTCAAATCTGAAAAAGAAAAGCAAAAAATAATAATTACAATAATTTTGTTAATAAATTATTTTTCGCCCTTCCCCTGCTTTCGATAGGATTAAAGGGGTGAGAAAGCCAAAATCCCAGCAGAGATTGCTTAATGAAGACCGAGCTGCTTTAAAAGCCTTACGGGAAGCCGGCATTGTTGAGATTCATGACATTGCTATCCCTGACCAAACGCAGCGCTTTATTGGACTCCAAAAGAGAAGAGAACTCACCTGCAGAGTCTGGCTCAGGCCTGATCTTTCCAGAGCAGCTGAGTTAAAAGCTAAAGGCTTTCCCATAGGGCTCCATCCCCTGACAAAAAAGAAAGATCGATGGCTTCGTTATGGTGCCTTAAAAGGCTATATAGATGGCATCATGGGCAATCATGGAGCTTTATTTTTTGAGCCATATAATGATCAACCAGATAATTACGGTCATTGGCGTCGCCATACTTCTGATGATCCTGAACTAAAGATTGGAAACATGGAGAAAATGTATAAGCTCATTAAAATTGGATTAGAAGCCGAGTTTGTACCTAATGTCCATGCTATCGGCACCAGAGGAGTTGCTGAGATGCTTGATCTTTATGAGAGACTTAAAAATGAAGGCTGGGATTTAACAGGATTTAGAGTAATCCATGCTCAGGTTATAAGGCCTCAAGACTTTGCTCGGTTCAAGAAATTAGGGGTTATAGCTGAGGTTAATCCTTATCATCTCTCTGATGATATGCGCTGGATGGAAGAGCGAATTGGCCATGAGCGCTGTCGGGGTGCCTATGCCTTTAAATCACTGCTTGATAATGGAGCGATTTTATGTTTTGGTTCAGATTGGCCCGGAACCAATACTGCTCTTTATCATATGCATCCTAAATATCTAATCTATGCTGCTGTCACCAGAAAAACAGTTAAAGGAACACCGGCCACTGGCTGGTTTCCTGAACAGCGAATTTCTGTAGAACAAGCCCTTAAAGCCTATACTATTAACAATGCTTACGCTGCTTTTGAAGATGATATTAGAGGATCTTTGGAAGCAGGTAAATTAGCTGACATTACAGTTTTTGACAGGAATTTACTTAAAATCCCGGAGGATGAGATTTTAAAAACAGAAGTGATGTATACCATTATCAATGGAAGGATTATATTTGAAAGGCAATAAGAGTTAGAGCTGGGTTATTTTAATGCGGCCAGAAATGGCCAGTGTTATTCGGTATCGGCCGTTAGCGTTTGAAATGTAAATTGAAGCCAGGTTAGAGACAGTACCAGTAGGATGAAAAATAGGGCTGTTATTGGCCTGGATATTCACTCCATCTAAAAACCCCCACTCATCATTTACCCACTCCTGCTTCTGATTATCATATTTCTGGAGCAGGTAGCTGTTAGATTCAAATTTGGCTTTGACCTTGACCATCTTGAAAATAGCTTTATAGCGAGCATAATTTAAACGAGAATAAATCTCCCAGGCTGCCTTTTTAAGCTTATATTGGGGAGAGAGATTTCTAAAACCAAAAGAGAAGAGGCTAACTATCAGCGCCAGAATAAAGCAGGTTATAAGCATCTCCAAAAGAGTAAAACCTGCTCTTAATTGTCCGGAGGGAATAGTCATTTATTTTCTTCTTTATATTCTTTCCAGCTAAGTGGTTGGAAAGAAGCGAGGTAAAGAATGGGTTTATTGGTTCGAGGGAGATTTTGAAGTTCCTTATCATTGGAAATTTGATCATTATAAATAATTTTTAATCTGTTGCTCTGATTAAATAAAGTTGTTGTTTGAAGGCTGCCTTCGATATTTACTATTTTATCGGCGCCATCTATAGCAAAGCCCTTACCTGAAGCTGTAAGAGAAGCTTGAATTTCTAAATCTTGGGGAGCTTTCCTATCAATTACTATTTCACCTGCTTTTTCTTTATCTTCGAGAAAATCTTTGCCGGTGGCCATTATAAAAAGCTGCGAGTCTGGTTGTTTAAGATAAGGGATAGAATTCTGCCATTTTATTCCTTGGCGAATAAGGTGGGAGGAAATTGTTATTTCATCAGAGGAAATAATAGTTAGATTGAGACCCTGGAGAATAGCTGGTATCTTTTCCTTTTGGCTGAGTTTTATTTCTCCTGAATTACTAACAATTCCTCCTCCAAGAGAATGGATTTTGCCATTAACGATAATGATTCCCAGAGGAATAAGCTCATATTCAACATTTTCAGTAGGAGTAGAGAAAAAAGTCTTGCTTTTTTGAGGACTGAACCTAAGCTGCCACTTGCCCTGCTCTGATAAGAAGGATATAACCTGAAAATCTTCTTCTACTGCCAGGAACATTTCCTGAAGATCACCCTGAACAAAGATCCCACCCAAACCTAAATCATCTTTTATTAAATAAACTCCAGGGGGAATGGGCTCCGTAGATTCTTCCAGGCCGAGGGCTCTTCTTAATCTGGCCGGAGATAGATCTTGAGGAAAGAATAGTTTTATTTTTAAAGCCTGTAAAAGCTGAGCCTCTGCTTGTTGAGGAAGAAGCTGTTGATCGGAAAAGCTGACAGGAGAAAGAGCCTTTTTCTCTGGTGGCAGTTTAATTTCTAAGTTATGGTCTTGGACGAAACTGTTCTGTTGTTCTGGAGTAAGTTTTTCATCTATGAGTAGTGGGATTAAAGGTAGAGGCAGGTATCCTGCCATAAGATCCATCTGGCAGTCAAGGCTTGAGAGACGCTCTGATTTGAAGTTTACTAAATTTCCTTTGGAGGAAATTAGGGCTCTATAGATTGTTTGGAAATAATCCTTTTGGTCCTTAAATTGCTCTAAATGAAAAGTGATATTATAATGCCAGTTTAAATTTTCCCAAGAGTCTGCACCTTTTATCGGAAATTGGGAACCCAGTGTTTGGTTAATTAGTTTCAGTCCTCCAGCCAAAGCATCTTCTCTCAACCTATCTACTTCATCTAAAGAGAGAATAAAAGGGGAAGCTGACTGGGAAAGCAAAGAAAGCAGATGATCAAAACCCTGTTTGATTCCATTTTCTGAAGCATAGTCGAGCAGGATAGAATTTCTTTTATAAGCACTTATCCTCAGAGATATCTGGGAAAGATAGAGAATTCCTAAACCAAGAGTTGTAAAAACAATAAAGAGCAAGCTGGCCACAAGAGTGACAGAACCTTTCTTTTTTCTTTTATTTATTAAAGGCCAGAGCCAGATTTTTAAGAAAAATGAGGTTTTCATAGTTTTTATCCTCCGCGGAGAGAAGATTCAACTTCACCTTCGCCAGGTTGGATTCCTTATTATAATCACATTGAAAGAGAGAGACTTCTTCAAGCAGGGGTTGAGCAGGGCTTCGGTTTACCTTTCTTCTTAGAATGTGTTTTTTTGAGTCGAGATAAATTGAAATTTCCTTAAGGAGAACAATACTTGTTTCCTCCTGGCTATAAGAAAAAGCCAAGGGCGAGGAGAGAATAAAACTGTTTGAGCCAGCCGCAGCGACAGACTTTATTTCTCCTTGGCTTAAATCAAAAATACATATTCTGCTCCCCTTTTTAATCTTACTATGGTTATTTAATAGAATTTTTGTCTGACCAGCTTTATAGTTAGAAGAGGCTGTCAGTTCTTCATCGGAAAAGACAATAGACAGGGAATCGTTTTCAGTGATTAAAGGTTGGAGAAGGTTTTGTTTTATAGGAAGCAAAAGTCCTAAGCCTGTTTTAAGAAGGTCGACTCTAATTTTGTCCAGAGCCGCATAGGCAGCTTGTTTAGCTTGTTCTTCCTTTTGAAGTTTTAGAAAGTAATGACGGGCAGTTAGTAAGGATTGGAGTCCAAACAAAATGATTATCAGTGATAGACTTAGACTTAGAAGGGCCTCGATTAGAGAAAATCCTTTATTTATTTTTACTTTTTGCGGTATTTTATTGTATCGGATTTTATTATTTGGATAAGTATCATTATTTTTATTCAATTGAGACAAATAACCCTCCTCTTTTGCCGCTGGCTTTTTTTGAAGCTTTTTGTCATTTAAAAATATACCTAAAAATCAAGCTGATGACCTAAAAACAGGACGAGACGAGTTTTTTTCTGTCGATAGGCTTGAGGGAAACATTCTATTTCTATTTTTTTAAGATGTTCAGAGATATTTTGAATTTGCCATTTTCTCTGATAATAGCTGCTTGGCTTTTCCTTTTTGATTTTTTCTTCACTCTGGCCTTCACTCAACTCTAGACTTTTAAAAGGAAGAGATTTTAAGTATTCGAGCTTGAAGGCTGCTAATTCAGCTGATTTTAAGCTAAGCTCGCTTCTTCTGTCGATGATTAGGGAATAGGTAATAAGTTGGGCAATTCCTAGTCCTAAAAGGATAATGGCGGCCAAAGAAATAAGAATTTCTACCAGAGTAAAACCGCTACTATTTTTTGTTTTATTTGAAATTTCAGCTGTTTTTTTCTTCATTTTTTGCCTTTTTTTACATTTATTGCAGATGCCGTGCCATTTGGAACTATTATTGATTTAAGAGAGAGCAAAAAGAGCTGTGTTTATAAATGTCAACTTTTGGGTTGAAATTTCGGTTTTTTTAAGCTTGATAGTATCCAGAAGTTAACACCAAGATAACTGACTTAAAGAATTAAAAACCAGAGTTTTCTAGAATCTGTATATTCCAAATTCTTCCTTTATTGATAGTTCTTTTACTCCTCGTGCTTTGCGGTTCACTGTTTACGCTTTACGCTCTAAAGTTGATGTTTTTTATTGTTTGTAGGAGCCGGCCTGCGAGCGGTCCATGGTATTACGGTACATTGAGGACAATGGGCCTTACAGGGTTCTTGCTTTCTTGCCTTCTACTTTAAACCTTAAACCTTTTACTCTTTACTCCTCACTCTTTACTACTTAATAATCCCCTTTACGGTTTACTTATTATGCGTTTGGTGGGGAAAGGTTAAAAAATATTAATGAGGCCTTGACTTTTAGAATAAATATTCATATTATATATGAGGTCTTTTGTCTATCTTATTAATTGAAAATTTAGTTTATTATTTGGTGGATATAAATTTCTCTCTCGGGTTAGAGAGAAACAGATCTTTGAAACTAAAAGCGGAGCAGCCTTAGTCGATCCAATTTGCCAATTTCTATTGTTTATAAGAGTTCTTCGGAACTCTTATATCTTTAACTGGAGAGTTTGATCCTGGCTCAGAGTGAACGTTGGCGGCGTGCCTAACACATGCAAGTCGAACGATCCTTGAATGGCTTGCCGTTCAAGGAGAGTGGCGAACGGGTGAGTAATACATGGGTAATCTCGCCTCGAGTGAGGAATAACCTCGCGAAAGCGGGGCTAATACCGCATAATACTCCAGGGCATAAGCTTCTGGAGTCAAAGCTTTCCGAGCAATCGGAAGGCGCTCGAGGATGAGCCTGTGGCCTATTAGCTTGTTGGTAGGGTAATTGCCTACCAAGGTAATGATGGGTAGCCGGCCTGAGAGGGTGTCCGGCCACACTGGGACTGAGACACGGCC
>CAZEQD010000088.1:0-5939 GCA_964514305.1 uncultured Eubacteriales bacterium | reverse complement strand
TGGCCGTCGCCTTTGTCTCCAACCAGCGGTACTATGACACTATCTATCAGGAACGCTATATGGGATTGCCGGAAGACAATGCGGAAAACTTCAAGAATGGTTCACCTATAACCTGGGCCCATCGGCTTAAGGGAAACCTGCTTCTGGCTCATGGAACTCTTGATGACAATGTGCATTTTCAGAGCTGTGAAGCCCTTGTCGATGAGCTCATCAAGCACAACAAGCAGTTTTTCTTAATGCTTTATCCCAACCGGACCCACGCTATCAAGGAAAGAGAAAACTCCAGACGACACCTCCATGAATTGATGACCCGGTTTCTCAACCGATGCATACCGCCAGGACCAAAAGAATAGATTTAAACTCTACCTATTCCACTTTGTCTTGCATACAGAACGGGAAGTGATGTTCAGAGGAAAAGAAGACGGACTAGACTCATTTGTAAAGGTACCTTTTTCCAGTCGGAAAATATTCATCAAACATTTCTTTTTTTATAGAAAGTCAGTATTCATCCCAGCAGTTAGGATCTACAATAAGGCAATCTTAGCGCATGTTACACCTGCTTTAGATTCTCGTTTCTGAATGCGAACAGCTTCAGTAACTGCATCCCGAACTTTCTCTCGATGAGCGTCCCAAGCTGCTATCTGGAAATAACGGTGAAGTTCTGCTCCGTATTCTCCTATGCTTACAATACCTGAAATCTGAAGTGAATCTCCTTTCTTGATTTTATTGTAGTGGAACTGATTGGGATGGGGTTAAGCAGTCCCTGCTCCAGTTCGACAACCGATGCGGATCCTTATTCCTACAGCATTGTGTGGCCTGCCATCTCTCTTTATGTCTTTGAGGATTAGATCTGTTCCATATTCTTCGATAGCATGTCTGATCTCAAAATCTGTGGCGTCCGTTCCTCTTTTTAAGAGGTGATCTAGGCCAAAAGCATGAATCTTACTGAAATAGTTCATAGAACCAGAACTCATAATGGCCTTTCTGTTTTGGGCAGGAAATTGCACGTAAAGTAGGTAATGTTCCAGCTATTAGTATCTACAATAGCATCAACACTTTTGGTTGCAACCTTCTCTTTTAAACGTTTAACTGTTTTCTTGTACCAACTGAGAGGAAGGCGATCGTAAGTAGCTGGATGAGGATGGTCGGGATTTTTAACAAGGAGCTTTACTGAACTTTTCTTAAGGGAAGAGAAAGAAAAAACTGGTTTGTTAGCCGCTAGGCCAAGACTTGCAGAACTTAAGCCAAGGTTTTTTTAAAATCCTCGTGGAGGGAAAATTTCTGGTAGCGAGGAATCAATTCCGGGAATCTTCTTAAAGCAGATCAATGGATCGCCGACAATCATCATTCCATAATGCCAGCCAATGATAAAACCTCTTTCTTGACTACTATTAAGCCTGTCGGCAAACCAGTCAACCAAGGCCTGGCCAAGGCAGCTGTTTTTTCCCAGGGACTTATAAAGCGCATCGTACCCCAGCATCCCACCAACTTTAGTAGAGCCAACCGCTGCCAGAGAGGATGAGCTTTTATTATATACATAACTTCCACCGAGAAAGCGTTGGTCGTTCCCTGCTGCCCAATCAAGGGCGTGACAGCCGTTTATGTTGTATCCTAAAGCTGGGGGTTTTCTTTTCCAGACATTGGAGTAATAGAGAGGCCCTCCTGTGTGAAAATCATGAAATAAGAAGGTAGCATGTGTCCAAATTTTAATAAACTCGTAAATGGGATTAGTGAGCCGATTATTCTCATAATCGTCTTTGGTTATCATATTTTAAGATAAATTCCATTTCCGTGATTCATAATTACCAAGCCCGAAGAAATAATTGAAGTAGTGGAAAGGCTCATTTCTCCAATCGTGATCATGGTAGACGAGTCCGAATCTGTTGAGGAGGATATTGCCAGTCCAATATTGGTGATTTTTATCGAGATATCTATTGAGTAAAAATTTTTCTCCGCCGTAGTGCAACATGGTCGATGTGTCGATTCTTGCTACAAAGATTTCAGGTAAAATGTCTCCTGCTCCAGCAATATGTGAGTCGTAGATACCGTTAGCATCTTTATCTTTCCATTGGCCGTCAAGAACCATGTAAGAAAGATCACAAGTCCAATCCGCATAACCGTGACCCCCCTCCCACCAATAGTGGTCATTAGAAACTTCATACCATGCCGGAACAATCCTGCCCATAAAAACAGCTCCATCCAGACCTCCACTGTAATAATAACTCTGGATGAGAGCCTTTATCTCTTCCGGGCTTCCTCCTGACACTGTAATGAGGATTACTTCGCCGCCATAAGCCGTTTGTATATCATTACAATAACGATCTATCTTTTCGTGTATTGGTTGTTTAGCATAAAGATCATCATTAACCAGCACAAGAACTCGAAGACCTCCCTGTTTAGAGGCCAGAAAAGATGGAATATCAAAAGACTTAATTCTTTTTTGCTCACTCCAAACCAGAGGCACAAATGGATGGTGTTTCATGTACTCCTTGTGTAAGCTTCCATAATCAATTCCAGGCTTATACTGGAAAAGGATTCTGGACATCTCCCGATAGATGTTTTCTTCTTTTATTTGATTGGTATCCTTTTTCTGTCTGCTGGCATTGACAAGGAACAGGGATAGAAAAAAAAGACCGACAATCGTTACAGTGGTTTTTCTCATTACCTTACCTTCAGGAGCAATTGTAATATCATTTGTCTCTTTTACAGGCCTCCGTTTCCCTTGTGGTCTTTCAAGCCTTCATTGCTTCAACATCCTCGATGTGCTTGGGGATAGGCTTTCCCAAGAGTCGGTAACCATCCTCTGTGATCAAGAAATCCTCTTCGTTCCGGAGTCCGCAGAAATCCTTGTAGATTTCAACCTTATCGTAATTTATAAACTGGGTGAACTTGCCTTCTGCTTTCCACATATCAATCAGCTCTGGGATGAAATAAATCCCTGGTTCGATAGTGATGACAAATCCAGGCTTTAATTTTCGGGCCAGCCTGAGAGATTTGATCTCTAAGGCGTTTCCGTTGCTCCATATAGGTTTTTGAGCCAAACATAAGATCTTCTTTTGATTTAGTTAAAAAGCCTTATAGGCATGGGTTTTTTCAGCAAGGTCAAACAGTGCAAGGTCTATACCCCCTTTGGCACAGCTTGATTTGGCCAGAATTGAATCCACAAGTGTTAATATTCGATTTATATTCAAAGGATTCATACCTATGATTTTTGGTGCAATATATTTTTGTATCGAAGAGCTTATGGATTCTAAAGTCTTTCCATAAAATTCTGGCTCCCACGCGTATGCTTCTCCGATTCCTGTAGTACCGTCATCTGTATGTATTTTGACGAGAACAGCGTTTGAACTAGTGAAACTAGTATAAGCATCAGTAAAATTTTTAAGCGGAAGGCCATAGGGAAAAACTTCAATTCTTGCTATTTTCATATGACAAATCCTTTTTAATAAGTAAATTATTTTTTATAAAAGAAATCAAGTTACTTAAGGCTCTATAAAAAATGTGATATAAAATTAGTTAAATAAATAATTGGAATGAGTAATGCGAACTCTATTTTTATATATGATTAAAGATTTAGAGAGGAAGTTAAACTCATTGTGTAAATGTTCTCAAGGTATCAGCAGGATTTTGCTACTAACTCTTTTAGAATATTATTAGAGAGAAAATATAATTTTATTATATTCTTTTTTTTATATAAACTAAATTTTATTTGCCAAATGAAGAGACAAATAATATAAAATTTTAGAAATTATGCAAATAAAAGATCAATTCTCTTCTCGGTGGGGAATTATATTTGCTGGTCTTGGTATGGCAATTGGTACAGGAAATATTTGGCGTTTTCCCCGCGTTGTCTCCCAAAATGGTGGTGGAGCCTTTATGATAGCCTGGCTTTTTTTTCTCTTTTTTTGGTCTATTCCTCTTCTAATTATTGAAATGTCTATAGGAAAAAAAACGAGGTTAGGAGTGATCGGTTCTTTTGGAACAATCATGGGTAAAAAATTTACCTGGATGGGAACTTTTGTTGCTTTTGTGCCGACAGCCATTACATTTTATTATACCGTTGTTACTGGTTGGTGTTTAAAATACTTTATCGCTACTTCTTTTCAAGGGTTGATAAAGAGAGATTCCCTTCAATTCTGGCGGGGTTTTACATCATCTTGGGAACCGGTGGTTTTTCATTTTGCAGCTATCACTACTGGGTGCTTTATTATTTATAGTGGAGTTGTCAAAGGGATAGAACGATCGAATAAATTCTTTATCCCTTCTCTTTTTATACTGCTTATTATAGGTTGTTTGCGTGTTTTAACTTTACCCGGTGCTTTTAAAGGGATGAATTTCCTTTTTTCTCCGAACTTCCCCATGCTTCTAGATTATAAAATCTGGTTGAGTGCCCTAAGCCAGTCTGCTTGGTCAACTGGAGCTGGCTGGGGCTTAATGCTTACTTATTCGATTTATTCTCATAAAAATGAAAATCCAATCATAACTTCTTCGACTATAGGCTTTGGCAATTGTACGGCCTCTCTTTTAGCTTCTATCATGGTTATTCCTACAGTTTTTTCTTTTTTTTACAGTCAAAATTTTTCTCACGAAAAAATTATGGAAGTGATGAAAGCAAATAATCAAGGTTTGACATTTATCTGGATTCCAAATCTATTTTCCAAAGTTCCTGCAGGCTCTTTATTTCTGGCTCTCTTTTTTTTGGCCTTATGTTTTGCGGCTTTTTCATCTCTAATATCCCAACTTGAACTTATTACCAGAATCTTAATTGATGCTGGTTTATCCAGGAAAAGAGCTGTCGGCGTTGTTGGTGTATGCTGCTTTATAATGGGACTTCCGTCAGCCTTAAGTATAGCTTTTTTTTCCAATCAAGACTGGGTTTGGGGACTGGGGCTCATAGTCAGTGGTTCGTTTTTTACAATTGCAGTTATAAAAACTGGTCCAAAAAGATTCCGTGAAGAAATAATCGCTGCCACAAATTCTGAAATTCATTTAGGAAAAGCGTTTGATATTCTCATAAAGTTTTTTCTTCCCCTTCAGGCACTGGCTATGCTTGTTTGGTGGTTCTGGACGAGCTATTCTTCTAATCCTGCAAGCTGGCTGAATATTTTTTCTCAAACATCTGTGGGAACGGTTTTATTTCAATGGTCAGTGGCTATAGTTGTTTTTATTTTTCTAAATAAAGTTATTAATAAAAAGATATTTAGCCTGAATTATTCATAAAATCTGCCGATCTTTTATTTATTTTCATTGATATCTTCTTTTTATCATGATTTTTGGTAAGCACATTGAGATTACTTAGTTTTTTAATTTTATTTTAATTATAATCGGCCTCTTTTACCCTTGGGGCGAGCCGATCTTGCTGCATCTGCTTCTTTACAGGACATTGGCGGTGAACAACCGCAGCTTCATGTCTTGTGCCTCTCATCTGCAGCAACCTCGACTCGGGAATAATTCAGGTATGTGTCCTGATAAAAATATCCATCATACACAACTTTTATCTTACTCCCGAGAAAGTATGGTCAGGAACGTTCAGCTTCTTTCGATTGGTACATTTGGTACCATTTGGGTGAAATTGATATCGCCATGGCCAAGGAGATGATGGCCATGACTTGGCGTTATGATATAGACACTGGGAGAAGACTTGATTTTGCTGAAGAGGGATAACACCGATTTACCTGAAGAATAACACATCCTGTGGTTTTCAGGAACAGAACAAAGGTGGAACAATGTGGGGAAGCTGCGCTATTATAAGAAAGAACGGAAAGAGTAAGATTTGGTGGACAAAACGAAAACCAAGTGAGTAGCTAGGAGTTTGGCAGTATATAGATTTTGCAGGTTATGGCAAATAAACTTTAGAAATATATTTAATTTCCCTGGATATGATGTTTAAATGCAAAATAATAATCCAGAGAAGGAGAGAATCATGAGCAAGGGTGAGA
>CAZEQD010000087.1:2745-6045 GCA_964514305.1 uncultured Eubacteriales bacterium | reverse complement strand
GTAGCTCTGGCCGGAGGCTGCGAAGAGGTGTTTCTTCCTGAAAAAGAAGTCAATCTGTCCCGCATGTGCCAGGAAATTATGGCCGGCCGAGCCAAAGGAAAATTGAGCTGGATAATCATTGTTGCTGAAGGAAAGGCCAAAGCTCAGGAAGTAGCCCACAAGATTAGTAAAAGGACTGGTTTTGAAACCAGAGTCACCGTCTTAGGTTACATTCAAAGAGGCGGTCGGCCAACAGCTGTGGACAGAATCATGGCCGCTCGCTTAGGAAGCTATGCCGTAAATATTTTAAAGGATGGCCAGACAGATAAATGTGTCTGTTTGAAGAACAACAAACTTACTACTCTGCCTCTGACCACAGCTATTCAACCTAAGAAAATAAGGGTAGAAGAATATTACAAATTGATTAAAATTCTGACCTAATTCATGGAGAAAATTTAAATGATCTATATGAATGAAAAACAATTATATACTGAGGCCTCAATTGAAGTGAGCCCAAGCCAAATTGAATTTAAAGACTTAGAGCTGTTTAGAACAAAAATCGCTGATGATCTTGTCGAGACTCTAATCATGAGCCCCTCATTTCATCTTAAAAAGCTCTGTTACTGGATAACAAGAGAAGCTGCTTATAAATTCGGCTTATACCCTGCTTCTATTCAATCTCTGTATGAAGCCAAAGCAAAACAAGCTCTGACTCATTTTACGGTACCTGCTATTAATTTAAGAACATTAACGTATGACCTAGCCAGAGCTGTCTTTAGAGCAGCCAAAATCATAAATGCAGGTAGCTTTATCTTTGAGCTTGCCAGGAGCGAAATCGATTACACTCAACAAAGCCCTCAAGAATATGTTTCTGCTATCCTCCTGGCTGGAATTAAAGAAGGCTATAGCGGTCCAGTTTTTATTCAAGGGGATCATTTTCAGATAAAAGCTAAAGATTTTTTCCAAGATAAAAACAAGGAAATAAATAAGGTGAAGAATTTAATCAAGCAAGCTCTCGAGGCCGGTTTCTACAATATAGATATCGATTCTTCCACTCTTGTTGACTTATCAAAATCTTCTCTTGACGCACAACAGAGGTTAAATTATGAACTGTGTGCTCAATTGACAGCCTATATTCGAAGCATCCAGCCTGAGGGGATAGAAGTTTCTGTAGGAGGAGAGATTGGTGAGATAGGCCACAAAAATTCTACTCCTCAGGAACTGAGGGCCTTTATGAAAGGCTATAACTCTCAGCTCAAAAGAGTTAAAGGCTTATCCAAAATAAGCGTTCAAACCGGCACCAGCCACGGCGGGGTGGTTCTGCCTGACGGATCAATAGCCGAAGTAAAATTAGACCTTAATACTCTGAAGCAACTTTCCCGAATAGCCAGAACTGAATTCCATCTGGCCGGAGCTGTCCAGCATGGAGCCTCAACTTTGCCTAAAGAAGCTTTCCACCATTTTCCAGAAGCGGAGTGTGCTGAAATCCACCTGGCTACTAATTTCCAAAATATAGTCTATAACTATTTGCCTTCATCTTTAAAAAATAAAATCCATACTTGGCTTAATAAAAATTATTCAAATGAGAAAAAACCAGATCAGAGTCAATCTCAGTTTATTTATAAGACAAGAAAGAAAGCTCTAGGACCTTTTAAAAAAGAAATTCATTCTCTTCCTCTTGATATAAGAAATAAAATATCTTCCGCCTTAGAGGAAGAATTTTCCTTTCTTTTCCAAAAATTGAATATCAAAAACACAAAATCATTGGTTGATTATCACATCAAACCCATTAAGATAAAGAAGAAAAGAGAGGAATTCTAACTTAGAAACTATTAATGCTTTAAGCTGGAAAAGAGGCTCAAAAATGAGTAGAAGATTCAAACTTCCTTCTCACAAGACAAAGATTGTCTGTACCATCGGCCCTGCTTCTCGCTCAGAATCTGTTTTAAGGCAGATGATCAAAAATGGCATGAGTGTTGCCCGCCTCAATTTTTCTCACGGCACATTGGCTGAACATCGACAAGATATCCGACTCATCCGCTCTCTATCAACAGAATTGAATAGAGCAGTAACTATTTTAGTTGATCTCCCTGGTCCTAAAATCAGGATTGGCCGCTTAGAGAGTGAACCTCTTTACCTAAAAAAGGGGGAAAATTTAACTCTGACCACCAAAAATGTTCTGGGTACAACCCGCCTTCTATCTGTTAACTACAAAGACCTGCCAGAAAGTGTATCTAAAGGGAGCCTTATCTTTCTTAACGATGGCTTCATTCAGTTAAGAGTTCAACAAGTGTTTAAAGACGAAGTTAATTGTAAAGTTCTTATTGGAGGACCACTTCTTTCCCATAAAGGACTCAATATTCCAAAAGCAAAAATAAATATAGAGACCGTCACCTCCAAAGACCTTAATCTGGTCGATCTTGCTTTGAAAGAAGGAATAGATACTTTCGCTCTGTCCTTTGTCGAAAAAGCTGAAGATATCCTCAAGGCTAAAGACTTTGCCCAAAAAAAAGGCAAAGACATCAAAGTGGCAGCCAAGATTGAGCGAGTAGAAGCAGTTAAAAACATTGAAGAAATACTGGCAGTATCTGAGGCTATTATGATCGCCAGAGGAGATCTTGGAGTGCAGGTTCCCTTAGAAGATGTACCCTTAATCCAGAAAAGGATTATCAGACAGGCCAATATATTAGGCCGTCCAGTGATTACAGCCACCCAGATGCTGGAGTCTATGACTGAAAACACACGCCCCACTCGAGCTGAAGTAGCTGATGTAGCTAACGCTATCCTGGATGGTACAGATGCGGTCATGCTTTCTGAAGAGACAGCAGTTGGCAAATACCCTGTTGAAGCAGTAACAATGATGGCCAAAATTGCTTCTTCTACTGAAAATAACTGGAGGAATATCAGATTATCATTGGACTTAATGAACCATTTCAAGAATAAAATCGGCCGCAAAAAAGCCAGCATTGAAGACACCGTTTCTCTCAATGTGATGGAAGCTATGCACATGATAAAACCCCGTTTCATCCTCTCGCCCACCAAAACAGGCAATACGCCGCGGCGAATATCCAGATTTAAACCTGACTGCTGGATTCTAACCTTTACTGGCAGTGACGAAACATCTAAATTTTTGGCTTTTTCCTACGGAGTTTATCCATTCTGGATAAAGAACAAAGTCGATAACTGGCCTAAGACGATTATGAAATTTATCAAAGATCTAAAATTAATAAAATCAGGAGAAAGGCTTATCCTGACCGAAGGTTTAGCTTCCAGTCCAGTGGGTGGAACAGATTCACTGAGAATAATTACAGTCCAATGAGA
>CAZEQD010000087.1:0-2645 GCA_964514305.1 uncultured Eubacteriales bacterium | reverse complement strand
CTCCACTGCGGTATAGCCACTTACTCCTCCTATTTAATCGAGGAACTGCGGAAACTCGGGCATAGAGTATTTATTGTCTGTCACAAGGGCGGACAGGGATTTGACTGCTATCCTGTCTTTAATTATGATGATCCGGACTTAGCTTACAAAGCTTTCAAGACAATGATGAAATTTAACCCAGATGTGGTTCACATTCAGCATGAATACGGCCTCTTTGGAGAGCAGAAAGGAATGAATGCTATTCCTCTAGCATACAAGTTCAAGTTGAGCCAAGTACCACTAATAATAACCCTGCATACTATCCTTGAAAAGTGTGGTTATGAAGAGCAACTAATCGAGAAGGCTCTGGTTGAAATTGCCGACACCGTCATAGTTCACGAACAATATCAAAAAGAATTAATTAGAGGCCGTGCTGGCTTTCAAGACAAAATATGGGTCATTCCTCATGGAGTACGTATGATTAATCCTATCCCCAAGGCAAAAGAAAAATTGGGATTTACGGGCAAAAAAATAATTCTTCTTATGGGTTATTTCAGGAGAAGCAAAAATTTTGAACGGGTGGTTAGGGTTTATCCAAAAGTGGCCGAAGCTGTCAAAGACAGTCTTCTTCTTATTGCCTCCGGATCCAGGAGGCCAGAAGATATTCCCTACCAGGAGGAATTCCTTGAACTGGTGGCCAGCTCCAGAGCCAAAGATAAGATAAAAGTCATGCTAGGACCTTTTTCCCAGCAGAAATTTGACCTCATTCTTTCAGCAGCAGATGTGGTTGTCCTTCCCTATCTTAAAGGAGCCCAGAGTGGAATTATGGCTCATAGTCATGCCTTCGCCAAACCAATGGTAGTTTCTTCAGATGTCAAGGCTATGGCTGACTTGGTTCGAAAATTCAGATCCGGCCTTGTGGCCCAGACAGACCCAGAATTGGCAGAGGCAATAATCAACATCATAACTGATAACAATTTATCAAAAGAGTTTTCAGACAATACCAGAAAATACGTCAAAAAATATGCTTCCTGGCAAATTATTGCTTCCAGACATATTGATGTTTATAATGAAACTCTCAAAAATAAGCCCTCATCTTGAGAAAATTATAATTGAAGAGGAGGATAAAAGGGCAAATGAGAAAAGGCAGAAAAAAGAGAAGGGAGATTGTTGAAAAATACATTGGAAACCCTATCATCACCAGCAAAGATATTCCCACTCCCTGCAATGCTGTTTTTAACGCTGCAGCCACAGTTTATAAGAATGAATATATTCTTCTGATCAGAGTAGAGGGAGTGGAAGGCAAATCATCTCTCTGGATTGCCAGAAGCAAAAACGGCCTAAACTTTGAGATGGATGATAAGCCCGCTCTTATCCGCTCCAGCCAAGAACCTTTTAAAACTTATGAGAAAAGAGGACTGGAAGATCCTCGAATTACTAAGATGGATGATACTTACTACATCATTTATACTGCCTACTCTCATTATTCTCCTCGTCTGGCTCTGGCTAAAACAATAGACTTTAAGAATTTTGAGCGAATTGCTCTAATCTCTGAACCAGTGAATAAAAATGCCGTCATCTTTCCTAAAAAATTCAATAAAAGATATGTCCGCTTTGACAGACCCACGACCAAAGGCATAGCCACCTGGATCTCTTACTCTTATGATCTCATTCATTGGGGGGATTCGAAAGTGGTCTTTGAAACTCGACCCGGCTATTGGGATTCAAATAGAATAGGGCCTGGTGCACCGCCTATCCGAACCAAGAAAGGATGGCTTCTTATCTACCATGGCGTTAAGAAAACATCTGCCGGCCCTATATATAGACTTGGCCTTGCTCTCTTTGATTTAAAGGATCCGTCTAAACTAATTGGACGCTCAAGAGAACCAATCCTATCCCCTTCTGAATACTATGAGCGATCGGGTGATGTTCCTAACGTTGTTTTCACCACAGGAGCTATCCTGGAAAAGAATGGAGAAGTAAAAATATATTATGGTGCTGCTGATACCTGCATCTGCCTAGCTACCGCACATATTGATGACCTTCTTTCTCTATGTAAAAAAGAAAAGCCAGAAGATTAATTATATTTTATGCTTACCTTTTCCTGCTTTTGATTGACGGTATCATTGAATTTTTATAAACTCAATTCTCTCAAAAGTCCAGCATCACCTTTTGTGAAAGGAAAATATCATGAATAAGAAACTCGAAATCATTTCTAATTTAGTATTAATCTGGCTTCTTCTTCTGCCTCTTTTATCTTTCTCAAAGCCAGAGAAAAAACCTTTGACTGTAGCTGAGGCCAGCAATTTTACTCAAACTTCACGATATGCAGATGTTATGAAATTTATAAGAGAGCTGCAGCAGCAAACTCAACTGCTGAGGGTAGAAACAATCTGCACTAGCGCTGAAGGAAGAGCTGTTCCTCTGTTGGTTATCGGCAAGCCAGTTCCATCTTCTCCCCAAGATTTAAAATATGACAAGAGAGCAGCTATTTATATTGAAGCCAACATCCATGCCGGAGAAGTAGAAGGTAAGGAGGCCTCCCTCATGCTGGCCCGTGATATCGTCCTCGAAGAATCGCCATCCTACCTTGATCAACTGGTGATCCTTCTCGCCCCCATTTTTAATGCTGACGGTAATGAAAAAATAAGCCCGGCTAACCGCCG
>CAZEQD010000086.1:2402-6084 GCA_964514305.1 uncultured Eubacteriales bacterium | reverse complement strand
AAACAGAGGGCATTAAGGCAACCATAGCTGTAGATTTGTTTGACTTAAAAATTGCTAGAGCACGCCAGACTGAGATAGATGGAGTTCCTTTATTAACCTTTGAAACAACCGTGGCTAAAGAATGGCAGCTTTTTATTAAAAGAGCTGTAGATATTATTGTTTCTGGGCTGGGGATAGTTATCTTAAGCCCACTTCTTTTCATGGTCTCAGTTCTGATCAAATTAACTTCTCCAGGTCCTGTCTTATTCAGGCAGCGGAGAATAGGATTGAACGGCCGAGAATTTATATTATATAAGTTTCGGACTATGTATGAAGGAGCCCAGGAAAAATTAGCCAACATAAATGTTTTTAATGATATGAATAATCCTTCTTTTAAAAAGAAAAAACTTCAGTATATTACTCCTCTTGGGAGGATATTAAGAAAATTCAGCCTTGATGAATTCCCCCAGCTTTTTAATGTGTTTGCTGGACATATGAGCCTGATAGGCCCCAGACCTGCGGTGCCTGAAGAAATAAAGCAGTACAAACCCTGGCAGCGCCGCAGGTTATCAATGCGGCCCGGGCTCACCTGTTTGTGGCAGATTAGCGGGAGAAATAAATTGGATTTTAATGAATGGATGAAATTGGATCTTAAATATTTGGATAATTGGTCATTGAAGCTTGATTTTGAGATAATGATGAAGACGATTCCTGTGGTACTTTTTGGGATAGGAGCATATTAAGGGGACAGTGTAGAGTAAAGAGTAAAGAGTGAGAAGTGAGGAGTAAAGAGGGAAGAGTGAGGAGTGAAGAGTTTAAAGTTGAATCCTGTATGGGCAGCTGTCCTCAGCAGGCCGTTAAGTGAGATTAGTTTAAAGCAACCTTAGTTTAAAGTTGAAAGTGAAAAGTTTAAAGTAAGATTAGCTTAAAGTGAAAGGCTTAAAATAAGAGGGAGAGAGCAGTGAAGAGAGTTGTGGGTTTGGTTGTTATGATGGCATGGTTGGTGCCGGTTTGGCTGTATGGGCAAGGGTATTTGTCTTTTAGATATGAAAGAGAGCAAATCATAAGGAGTGCCAAGTTTAAGATAGGGCCATTCAGGTTTTATCCGACAATAAGATTAAGGGATATAGGTTATGACAGTAACGTCTATTACCAGAATAAAGCTGAAGGTCCTACCTCTGATTTCACCGGGACGATTTCTCCTCAGGTAAAGGTTTATTTCCTTTTTCATAATTATTTAATTCTCTCTCTGAGCGAGAACCCAGAGTATGTTTATTATTTTAAGCAGAAAAAGGAAAGAGGCTGGAACAATACCTTATCTCCAGAAATTAAGCTTCTTTTGCTTAACCGTTTTGTTCTCAGCGGAAGTTATTCTACCAGAAATAGAAGATATCGAGCTACACCAGAATTCAATGTTCGCGTCAGTGAGCATCGGCAAGGTTATAAAGGAAGCTTATTTTATGAAAGCGCAAGAAGCACTTCTTTTGGCATTTCTGTTTCATCAGAGGAAATTTTATATGAAGATATAAGGATGGGAGCTGAAGAGCTTTATCTTTCCCGCTGGTTAAACAGAAAAGAGCAGGAGGCCAGTTTAGAATTTTATTACCGAATTTTCTCTGAAAGCTTCTTTTTTCTAAGAGGAGGATATAAAGAATACAATTTTAAACATCCTCTTTATCACTGGCGCGATGCTTATTCCTACCAGGCATATGCTGGAATTCGATTTCCCTTTTTAGGCAGAATAAGAGGGGCTCTTTCTCTTGGCTATAAGCAATTTGTGCCCAGAGAAAAAGATAAAAAAGGTTTTTCCGGATTGGTAGGTAATACAGGAATTGATTTTAGAGTTTCTCGTTTTTTTCTTCGCTTGCGATATAATAGAGATTGTTATTTTTCATATTGGTCAGATAATATAATTTTTATCGAGAATAGGTGGGGTACAGGAATATCATTTTATCTAACTAAATTTTTGAGGCTTGACTATGATTTCAGCTATGGAGAAGCCAATTATCCTGAAGTCATGTTCCTCTGGCTGCCAGATGGAAGTTATGAGGAGATTCTAAGAAAAGATATATATCATATTCATACTGCCGGGTTTGTTATTAGAATTATAAGAAATACAGGTATTGGCTTGATGGTTAATTACTGGAAGAGAGATTCGAATTATTACTGGGAAACCAGGGATAGAATGTTCGTCGGAGGATTTGTGACGTATGAGTTTTGATAGGGAAGAGTAAACAGTGAAAAGTAAAGAGTGAGGAGTAAGGAGTGAAGAGTTTAAAGATGGAAGAATGGAATGGCTGATTCCTGATAAGATTGTTATAATATGATTAATTATAAGAAAATAAATAATAAGGTGAAATAAAATGGATAATAGGGAAAAGAAGAAGGAAGTTGATTTGATGGAGTACTGGAGCGTTATTCTCAAGAGGAAATGGGTGCTTATTACTTTTGCTGGATCTCTCATCTTTTTTGTGGGAATATTTTCATTTCTGGCCACCCCAAAATATAAATCAACAGCAACACTGCTCATAGAAGAGGGGTCTTCCCGGATTTTAAGCATAGAGGAGGCTTTTGGCTATCAGTCTCCAGTTTTCAGGGATTTAAGATTCTTTAACACTCAGCTCGAGCTTTTGAAAAGCAAATCTCTGGCAGAAAGAGTAGCCAGAAAAATGGACCTTCTTTCCCGGCCTGAATTTGAAGCCTACAAAAAGCAGAAAAAGAGCCTTTTAGCTGCAGTAGGAGATATTATCACTTTTAAGTGGGCTAGATCCAAAAAAAATACAAAGGATAAAAGATCCAAGTATTTAATTCCATTGAATCCATATTCGGAAATAGCTAAAGGACTTCAGAAAAGTTTGAAAGTAAAGCCTCTGAGGGATACAAAATTAGTTGAGGTAAGCTTCACTTCCACTTCTCCCATTTTGGCCTCTGAAATATGTAATGCTCTAGCTGAAGAATTTATAAGTTTTTCTATCGAAAAGCGCTATGAAACAACCAGACAGGCTTCAGATTTCTTAAGCAGTCAGATTGCTGAATTAAGAGAAGATTTAGCAGCCAAAGAAAGAGAACTGCAAAAATACAGCCAGGAAAAGAATTTATTCTATTTAAGCGATACAGAAAGTGCTGCCCTGAGCAAATTTTCTGATTTAAATAAGGCTTATACCCAGGCCCAAATTGATAGAACTAAAGCTGAAGCTACCTACCGGGAGCTTAAAGAGATAGACATAAATTCTCTCAGCCAATCAAACAACCCGGTTATTCAACAGCTCCGGACAGAATATACAAAGATAAAAAACGAATATGAGGAAAAGAGTAAGATCTACAAACCCAGCTATCCTGAAATGATCAGTCTCAAGGCAAAACTGGACAGTATGAATGAAGAGCTTAAAAAAGCTGTCAATGCGGCAGAATCAGAATATAGGGCGGCCTTAAAAAGAGAAAATTCTCTAAAGAGATTGCTTGATCAGCAGAAAGCTTCTGTAGCCAAGATGAATTCAAGCGCCATCCTTTATAACAGCTTAAAGATAGAAGTTGAAAACAAACGCAGGCTCCTTAATTCTCTGGTGGAAAAGCAGAATGAAACCCTTGTTTCAGAAAAATTAGGAGGACTCAAGTCAGGTAATCTCAGTATAATTGATAGAGGAGAAATTCCAAAGAATCCTGTTACACCTAAAAAAAGGCTGAACCTTATCCTGGCTTTGTT
>CAZEQD010000086.1:0-2302 GCA_964514305.1 uncultured Eubacteriales bacterium | reverse complement strand
GAGATTGAACTTATCAATCATCTCTACCCAAAATTTTCTATTTCTGAAGATTATAGAACTGTAAGGACTTCTATTTTACTTTCTAATGCTGACACGCCGCCCAAGAGCATTGCTTTTTCCAGTGCTTTGGCTATGGAGGGAAAAACTGCTACCGTAGTTAATCTGGCTGTTTCTTTTTCGCATCTAGAAGAAAAGGTTTTGGTGGTTGACTCGGATTTAAGAAAACCACGACTCCATCGAATTTTTAAGACAAGGAATCTGGGCGGATTGAGCGGGTATTTAGCTGGAAAGATTACCCTGAAAGAAGCCATTCAGAAAACATCCATTAAGAATATTTGGATTTTGCCCAGCGGTCCCATTCCTCCTAATCCGGCTGAACTTTTAAACTCAAAAAAGATGAAGGAGATGGCAGAAGAAGTTAAGAACGCATTCGATGTTGTGCTTTATGATACACCCCCTGTATTGGCAGTGGTTGATTCTGTCATTGTGTCATCTGTTGCTGATACTACTATTTTAGTCATTAATGCCGACAGACTCACCCGAAAGCCGTTTTTAAATGCTGTTGAAGAGCTGAAACGAGCCAAGGCCAAGATAATCGGCGTTGTCTTCAACGGCATAAAAATAAAAAAAGGTGACTACTTTTATATGGATTACTACCGCTACTACCGCCAGGAGTATTATGGGGAAGAGGTTCAAAGTGAAAAAGTGAAGAGTAAATAGTGAAAAGTGAAGAGTGAAGAGTGAGGAGTGAGGAGAAGATTAAGGTTTTTTTAGATTTTTGATTAAGCCAGTAATCATTTTGTCAATTTCAGTTAAAAAACTAGATAATTCATTAATGTCTTTTTTATTGAGGTATCTAAGATTATTAGCAACTTCTAATTGTGTATCAAGTTCACTTAAAGAACCTTGGGCCATATGAAGAAATTGGATAAATTCTTTTTTCGTCTGTCTAGCAGCTCCCTCTGCAATGTTTGAAGCAACAGAGAGGGATGATTTGCGCATTTGAGCAGTAATGCCAAACTGTTCATAGCGAGGAAAACTTTTTGTAATTTTATAAATTTCTGTTATTAAATTTATGGATTTTTTCCATACATTTAATTTTTTATGAGGTTTGATTAACATATACCTTAAAATAAGACGAAAAATGATTTATTTTTTTCTCTTATCTCGTCATTTTTCACTTCTTACTCTTCACTTCTCACTCTTTACTATTTACTCTTCACTCCTCACTTTTTATTCGCTGCTAAAAGCAAAATGAAAATTTACAGAAAGGAACTCAAAAATAATCAAGTTACGAGGCGGGATACTGTCTGTCGGAAGATCATTGAATACGGCCTATTGGGTTTGATTGTATTTGCTCCACTGCCGGCAGCTTCGGTCTATGAATGGTCAGTTCTGGTAATCGAACTTACAGTGTTGGTCATGCTGGCTGCTTATATTCTAATGAAGGAAAAGCCTCAGACTAATGAGCTTCTTTCACAGTCAATGAAGTGGCCGAGGATTTTATTTTATGGCCTTTTTATTTTTATTTTTGTCCAGGTCATGCCTTTTCCAAAATTTTTAGTCAAGCTTTTTTCTCCCAGTGCTTATTCTTTCCAGAAAAATTTCTCTCCTGATTTTTTAAAGACTAAATTTATGAGTTTTTCTCTTTTGCCTTCTCATACCTTACAGCAAGGACTCGAACTTCTCACTTATTTTATTCTTGGCTTTTTAATCATTAAAACAGTAACCGAGCGGCGGCAGATCATGCGCATTTTTTCTGTTTTGATTGCTATGGGCGTTTTTGAGGCCTTTTATGGAATGTTTGAGCTCTATAATAAAAATCCTCGGATTTTGTTTTATAAGAAAATTCACTATTTAGATTCAGTGACAGGAACATTTGTCAATCGAAATCACCTTTCAGGATTTCTGGAAATGATTATTCCTTTAACCGTAGGCTTGGTTATAGCCAGAGTAAACCTTTTTTCTCTTGGAGGCCTGAAGTGGAGGAGAAAGCTCCTCCAATTGTCTGAGAAAAGTCTGGCCACAAATCTGATTATTTCTTTGAGTATAATTGTCATGGCCGTAGCTATTATTTTTTCCAAATCTCGTTCTGGAGTGTTTCTTCTTGTTTTTGGCTTCCTGCTCTTTTTTGAATTAACTGTCCTCTATTTTGGAAGAAGTGAAGAACAAAAGAAGTGGATAAAAAACTTTCTTAAGGTTGTTTTTTTGATTATAACTATCACTTCTCTCTATATTGGTATAGGATCCATGGTGGAAAGATTTGCCCTGGATAAGCTTCTTCAGGAAAAAAGGCCAATCT
>CAZEQD010000085.1:1801-6153 GCA_964514305.1 uncultured Eubacteriales bacterium | reverse complement strand
TCGATATCACTCTAATTGGCCAAGTAAAAAAAGGTAAAATCGTTCTTCGTTCTACCGCTAAACCAGGTGACTCAATTCTAGTTACAGGCTTTCCTGGCCAAGCTGCGGCCGGGCTAAGGCTACTGCAGCAATCTGGAGTAAATGCAGAATCAAAAAAAGACCCTCTTGTCCGAGCCTTTATCACCCCTAGCCACCGAGCTTGGGAGGGCTCAAGAGTAGGAAATTCAGGCTTGGCCACAGCTATGATTGACATTAGCGACGGCTTGCTGGGAGACTTAGGCCATATCTGCCAAGCAAGTGGGATTGGAGCAGAATTAGATCAAAATAAACTACCACTTAGTGAGGATTTAAAAAGATTTGCCGATGAGTTTGAACTCAACCCCTATGAGCTGGTCTTAAAAGAAAGCGATGATTACGAATTGATAATTACCTGTAAGCCTGAAAAGGAGGCTGAACTCTGTTCTATTATAACCTCAACTGGCAAGGTACCTGTTTCTAAAATCGGCAAGATAGTAAATAAACCAGGGGAAATAATCCTTAAGCTGGTTGATGGCAGCCAGCAACGCCTTACTCCTTCAGGCTGGAATCATTTTACTCAATAAGGAGGAAAGAATGTTCGATGCTCATTTAGCCCAAAAAGCAGGCAAAAATCTGAATACTCTTCGCCATAAAAAGCCACTCATTCATAATATCACTAACTTTGTGGTAATGAATTATACAGCTAACGCTCTATTGGCCTGCGGAGCCTCACCAGTTATGGCCCACGCTCTAGAAGAAGTAGAGGAAATGGTTTCTCTGGCCAGTGCTTTGGTCCTCAACATCGGTACTCTCTCCCCTTACTGGATTGACTCCATGCTGAAAGCAGGCAAAAAAGCCAATGAGCTTAAAATCCCTATTATTTTGGACCCGGTAGGTTCTGGAGCGACCAAATTACGGACTTCTTCAGCCAAAAAGCTATTAAATGAATTATCGATAACAGTGATCCGGGGCAATGCCTCTGAAGTTCTCTCCCTGGCTCGCCAGAAATCAGTAACCAAAGGTGTAGATTCTATCCACAATGTTGATGAAGCGACCGGGACGGCTCTTAAGTTGGCCAAAGAACTTAAGACCACTCTGGTCATTACCGGTCCTGTTGATTTAGTGACAGACGGTCAACGCATTCATCGGGTATCCAACGGCCACCAATTAATGGGCTATGTTACCGGCACTGGCTGTACAGCTACAGTTATTATGGGAGCTTTTTTAGCTGTAGATTTTGATCCCCTTGAAGCTTCCAGTACGGGCTTAGCTTATTTTGGTTTAGCTGGAGAAATAGCTGCCAAAAAAGCTCAAACCCCTGGCAGTTTTCAAGTTGCTCTTCTCGATGCTCTTTATACTATCAACCCTAAACAGCTGGAAGAAGGAGCCAAGATTTCAACCCAATTTAATAAAGAAATAACATCTTAATTCAAAAATAGATGTGTATTTTACCCCACAAATAATCTTTAACCGCAAAATTAAATGGAAAAATTATTAATCTCTTATACTTATATTTAGATAGCGTACAATTTTGTTCTCAATTTTTGATTTAGGAGGGAGCCATCATAAACTGTACCTATTCCAGAGAAAAGAAAAGAATTTTTGTCAATTCGGTATCCTATAATTACAGGAGCGATGAGCTGGATTTCAGACAGTCAGTTTGTTTCTAAGATTAGCGATGCAGGCGCTTTTGGTTTTCTGGCTGCTGGCAACACGGAACCAAACTTGCTTGATTCAGAGATAAAAAATATGAACATTTTTTAGCCCAGACTGTTGATGGCAAATTTTTTAAATGATAGAATGCCTAATTGAGTTTTAATTAAAAGAAAGGGGAAGAAGGATGATTATTGCTGAGTTTGCTATTTTTCCTACCAGCGAAGGCTCATCTGTTAGCAAATATGTTAAAGAAGCGGTCAAAATAATCGAAGATTCAGGCCTGAAGAATGAGACCGGTGGCATGTCGACAACTATTGAGGCACCAGATTTAGCCTCACTTTTTAAAGTTATAGAAAAAACCCACAACCGAATGGTGGAAATGGGAGCCAAAAGAATTCACATTGACCTCAGAGTAGATCACCGCCTGGATAAAGAAGCCAGCATTGTTTCCAAACTTAAAGCCATCGGCAAGAAATAATCACAAAAAGACTGGCCAGAAAACGACAAGCCTTAAATCAAAATGAAAGTATCCATGCTAATAGCTTTATATAGACTGGAGATAAATAATTATAAAAGCATAGAAAAAGGAGGTCTTTAAATGACAAGATCATTTTTAAAAATTTTAATAATCATCTCAATCAGTTCATTTTTGGCTGTTTTGCTTTTCCTCAATCCTGATCTTTATGCTTTCCAACAAGCAGAAAAAGAACCCAATGATGATCCGGAACAGGCTCAGCCAATCCAACTCAACCAGACGATACAGGGCTTTTTTCAGAAAAAAGAAGATAGAGACTGGTATCGGCTGGATTTTTCCAAGGAAGGAAAATTTATCCTTCGGCTTACTCTGAGCGGAGTGAGCGGTTTTGAAAGCAAGCTTTCATGGTGCGACAGCAGCGGAAATGAAATTCTAAGATCCGATTTTGGTGATGAAGGTCAAGGCGAAATATTAACCAATGTTGGAGTGACCCCTCCAACTTATTTGATCAAGATAGAAGGCTGGGGAAAAAACATTAGCCATATTCCTTACACCCTTGAGGTTAAGATCCTTGGTTCCTGGGATAATTCCCAAGAATTTGAACCTAATTATGATACTGAACTGGGTAATCCCGTAAAACTAGGACAGACAATTAAAGGTTATGCTCAACCAGATAATGATGAAGATTGGTACAGCTTTTCTGTGCCTGAACCGGAAAAGGATATCCTAATCATAAGAACTTCAGGAATTGATAACATCAACCAGTCTCTTACCCTTTTAAACGAAGAGGAAAAAGAACTCAAAGTAATTGATATCGAAGAAGAAGAAGGAAAAGGAGAAATTATTGTCCGCATGAGGGTTCCCCCCGGGAAATACTATTTGAAGGTTGAAACTTGGGGGATAAATCCTGATACCCCTTATGAGCTTCACCTAGGCCAAAAGCCACCGCCTCCAGCTACACCCCAGGAAGTAAAACAAGCTCTGGAGAAGGCTCTTGACTATTTAGCAGCCGAACAAACCGATGATGGCTGCTGGGGTGGAAAATATGAAAAAAATGCAGGAGTAGCCGGTCTTTGTTTAATGGCTTTAGTAGGAGGAGAGTGCGCTGGAAAGGATTATACAACCAACATAGTCCGAGCCATTCAATTTCTGAAAAGTAAATATCATCCAAGTTCTGATTACGAGAAGCAGGAAGAAAAAGATTACTGGGGCGGATTAATTGGAGATAGCGAGCTAATGTATGAACATGGAATAGCTACCCTGGCCTTAGTCGAAGCCATGGCTGCCCTCAACAAGTGGGATTTAGAGCCTATGGTCAATGAAGCGGTGCAGTTACTTCTCCGCACTCAAAATACTGAGCATAAGCCTAAAACTTTGGGAGGGCCGGTCGATTCCTCTTCTCCTAATTATGGGGGATGGCGATACGATCCAGACAGTACAGATAGCGATATTTCTGTAAGTGGCTGGCAGATTTTGGCCTTAAAGGCAGCTCAAATGGCTGGCTTTGAAATCCCTGAATGGTCAAAAACAGCTTCAGTTAAATTCCTTCACAGCTGCTATGACGATGAAGAAAAATATTTTACTTATGAACCAGGAGGAGGAGACGAGGGCTGTGTTCGGGCCGGAGTAGGAGCTCTGTGTCTCAAACTTTTGGGAGACTCCCAAGATCCACGAGTTAAAAGCGCTATCCGTTATATGTTCGACAATCCACCTACCTGGATTTATGAAGACCCAGGGGATGGCTATCCATTTTATTACTGGTACTACGGCACCAGAGTCATGCTTGATGAGGGTGGGGCAGATTGGAAACTGTGGAAATCATGGATGTGCCGGCTCTTGGTTGATCATCAGAGCGATAATGGCAGCTGGCAGAGCAGCCAAGATGAGGAAGATATGCCTTATTACACTACTGCCTTGGGAGCCTTGATGCTCGAGCTCTGCTGTGGGCATGTACCCATCTACATGAGAAAAGAAATGCCAGCCTGGGGCTACATCCAGGTCAGACAAGAAGGCAGAGCTGCCTCCAAGATTCTTAAGAATATAGAGCTCGTTCTGGATGCTTCAAATTCTATGTGGGGTCAAATAAGTGGGGAAAGCAAAATTTCCATTGCTAAGAAAACCCTCCAGCAAATAATTACCAGTCTTCCCCAAGATATCAATGTCGGCCTTCGAGTTTACGGGCACCGTTTTCCCCTGCAAGACA
>CAZEQD010000085.1:0-1701 GCA_964514305.1 uncultured Eubacteriales bacterium | reverse complement strand
ATCCATCGCTAAAGAAGCAGGAGGGCTCTATCTTGATGCTGGAAATACTAAAGAATTAGTTTCTTCCCTCCAGCAGACTCTACAAATGCCTTTTGAAATATTAAACAACCAGAAAGAAGTTGTCGCTCTAAGCTTGGTAGGCGGAGAAGCCATTCGCCTTCGCCAGGGAAATTATTGGCTGCACTTCAAAATCGGTTCGCAGATAATTGAAGAAAAAGTAGAAGTAACCGGCCACAAAACCGTAACTTTTTGGCTTAAAAAAGTGGAAGATCGCTGGCTTTTAAAAAAAGATTGAAGAAAAATGCTCTAAATACTAAACGACATTCTCTAGAAGAAAAGATTCTCTAAGTAGATTGGGAAATAGCCAAAACAAAAATTCCTGAAGCTGTTATTAAACCTTTTGTCTCCATACCTTATTCAGCTCAAGACTCGCTCAATGAGCCCACCGCCAACCACTATTTGTCCTTCATAAAAAACAACTGATTGACCGGGGGTTATGGCTCTCTGGGCTTTCTTAAACTCCACCTCCATTTTTCCAGAACCCAAAGGAACAACTCTGGAATCAGCTTCGCGATGCTTATATCTAATTTTGGCTTTTAGGGAGAAAGGACCATCTATCTTTTCAAGAGAAGTTAAATGAATCTTTGAAGCTATAAACTTTTTTTTATAAAGATTCTCATTTTGGCCGACAACAATCTCATTTTTCTCAGCTCTTATTTCCAGGACATAAAGAGGATGAGAAGCTGCTATCCCCAGTCCCCGGCGCTGGCCGATAGTGAAATAAGCAATTCCTTTATGCTTCCCCAGAATTTTATGGTCAAAGCCAACAATAGGGCCTGGCTTAAAGGCTTCAGGAATTCGCTGGCGGAGAAAGCCTGGATAGTCATTGTCAGGAATAAAACATATCTCTTGACTTTCTACTCGTTCAGTCACCGGCAAGCCTTTCTTTCTCGCTATCTCTCTTACTTCCTCTTTAGTCAGATGGCCAATAGGCATCAAAATCCGCCTCAGGTGAGCCTGATTTAGCAGATAGATAAAATAGGATTGATCCTTTTCTTTATCTACACCTTTTTTAAGCAGATAGCGCTTTTTCTTAGCATCATATTCAATACGAGCATGATGTCCGGTCACCAGATAATCTGCTCCTAGCTTTTCTGCCCTGGCCATTAGTGTATTAAATTTAAGATACTTATTGCATCTAATACAGGGATTGGGAGTTCGGCCTCTGGCATATTCCTGGCAAAAATCTGAAATGACTTTCTCTTCAAATTCTTTTCTTAAATCGACTACAAAGTGTTGAATTCCCAAAAAGGTAGCTACCCGGTTAGCATCTTCTGCCGCTCTCCAGCCGCAGCATCTTCTTAAATTCTCTAAGTGACAGTATTCAGGAGGGAGATCGAAAAGTTTCATGGTTACACCGACTACCTCATAGCCCTTTTCTTTAAGAAGGGCAGCCGCCACCGAAGAGTCTACTCCCCCACTCATGGCCACCATTACTCTTTTTCTATTCATTCTCTACCTATTCATTCTCTACCTTAATAGCATAACATTTTTTTATTTTCCTTTTGACAAAAAATTTTTATCTGTTATAAGGTAGACATTTATGAAACTGGATACTGTAAAAAATGTCTAAAAATAATTTTATTAATGGAATTTTGGAGCAAGTGGGAAATACTCCACTTATCAAATTAAATAGAATTA
>CAZEQD010000084.1:0-6250 GCA_964514305.1 uncultured Eubacteriales bacterium | reverse complement strand
TTATATTTAACATTAATTTTATGTCAAATGTGAAGACCTTCTATGATGATTTAAAGACCTTACGCCTTAAACTTGATTTATCAGAATATTTTTGGCAGGAAAATTGAAAAAAAGATAAGACCTACGGTGTAAATGGCTAAGGCTAGATAGCTTATTTTCCAGACTTTTGATTCAGAAGGGAGTACAATCTGGAAAGACCTTTGCACATCTGGTTCCCACAATTGACTACCAACCCAGATTATGGCTGAAGTCAGCAGAAAACCAATAGCATTCCACCACAGCCAAGAAACAGAAGGGACAAAAATCCAGAGACCAAGATTTAGCCCAACACCAAGGCCAAGGCCAATGACAGCCGGCCAGGCTTTGGCTTTTTTAGAAATAATCCCCATCAGAAAAACAGCAAAGATTGGACCATAAAAAGCTGACCCAATCTTATTTATAGATTCGATAATAGTCGGCGATATGCCGCCAACAAAAAAAGCAAAAGTAAGACAGAATACACCCCAACCTAAAGTAAATAATTTGGAAAGCTTAATTTCTTTAGCAGGATCGATTTTTTTCTTGCGGAGTTTTTTATAGATATCTTCGACTGTAGCTGCGCTTAAAGAATTAATAGAAGAATCGAGGGAGGACATAGCTGCAGCCATGATAGCGACGAAAATAATGCCGACTACTCCAGTTGGCATTTTTTCTATAATAAAGGTTGGCAGCAGATAATCATAGTTGCCTTGAGGAATTTTAGCCAGGAAACCTGGATGCTTGGCAGCATAAGTGCCTAGGATAAGACCCAGGCTGCAGTAGCCAAGGACCACAGGAAAGCGAACAAAGCCATTAAAAGCAAGACTAAGCTTACATTCCTTCAAATTCCTGGCTGAAAGTTCTCTCTGGACCTGGCTTTGGTCACAGCCATAATATGAAGCATAGAGAAAAAATCCCCCCAAAAAGAGGGGCCAGAAGCCAAAATCTTGGCTATCACCCCATCCATGAGCTGAAAAATTTACAGCCATTAATCGGGCTGGATCCAGGAAATGGGATATTTCACCCCAACCGCCGATAAAATAAAGGCCAAATGCTCCCGTAATGATTATCCCGGCTAAGATAACAATCATCTGAATGGTATCTGAGACAATGTCAATATGGATTCCTCCAAAGAGCTCATAAATAATGGCTACGGCTCCAATCAGAAAAATAGTTGCAGCTAAGGGAAGTTGAAGGACAACAGCCAAGACTAGAGCAGCTGCATAAATGGTTACCCCAGTAGCCAATCCGCGGCTGAGCTGAAAAATAAGGCTCATGACCACTCTTGTTTTCTGGTCATAACGTCTTTCTAAATATTCATAGACACTTATTATTCTTAAGGAGTGAAAAACAGGAAAAAGGAAAGCCATGAGCACAATCATGGCCAGGGGAAGAGCTAATTCATATCCCAACCAGATCATTCCTCCTCCCGGGCGAAGAGCGACAAAAGCCGGAGCTGAAATAAAAGAAATAGCCCCCAGTTGAGTAGCCATAGTTGAGAAACCAATAGGAAGCCAGGGAAGTTTTCTGCCGGCAAGATAATAATCTTCAGATGATTTTTGCTGACGCCCCAACCACCAGCCTAAAACAATGAGGCCGCCGGCATAAATGATGATAATGGCCCAATCAATAACAGACATAAATTGAAAAACTCTGCTTATTAGGGCTGCTTAGTCTCTTTTATCCCAGTTTTGGATTAAATAAGGCTTTGCTTTTTCAAATTCAAGGCAAATTTTCTCGATTTCTTCTTCTGCCTCCTGATTGTCCATATTTTTTGTTTTTAGAACAAAGGAGGCAATGAAGCCAAAGTAAAGAGGAATCATTGACTCTAAGACTAGGGGTAAACTCATCTCCATAAAAGTAAATCTGAACCGATGGTAGAAGAGGATATAGTCATAGATAATTCTGGCCCAGAGCTTAGCTGGAAAATCAAAGCTTTTTCGTGAGAGAGTAAAAATCTTTTCAAGAGCTCGATATGTCTCTTTCTTGAGAACTTCTCCCCAGATATAGTTAAATTTTTTGACTCCTCTATGAAAACTGTGAAAGAGATGGCCGAAATCCTGGGGAACTTCTTCTGGGATAACCCTGGCTTGAAAACCGAAAGTAGGTAAATCTTGACTCCCTTTGATTTTTTTCCAGATTTCTTGATTTTCTTCTACCAAAGAAAAAATTGTGCCCAAAATTTGTTTAAACATCGGAGCCAGAGTAGCTACACTTTTGGGATTATGGATTTTAGCTCCAAGAAAGGATTGGCAGATTTTAAATCCGTTAGCCAGGGCTACGGTGGTCATCCAGATGTCAATTCCGTAGTAAGCAACATCGGTGTCCCAGATGTCTTTCTGAATGTAATGGCTGAGAACGTCACGAGAGAAGCCAAATTCGCCACCGATAGGCTGGCGAATTCTTTTGCCGTAGAGGGCTCTTGTCAGAGGATAAATAAGGGAATTAGTAATAGTCCCGTCATATTTATGACGGGTGTAAAGAGGAGCCACATAGTCAAATTTTTTGTAGATAACAGGGCCAGCCAGGAGCTGGATCCATTCAGGAGTTATGGATCTGAGATCCGAATCGACCACCACTACCGCCTTTACCCTTAACTCGTGAGCTATCTCAAAAATTCTACGGAAAGCTTTACCTTTGCCAGGAGTACCTCTGAAGGTGGTAACCATTTCGGAGATAGGAGTGTGCAGACTACGGGTGAAGGGATGCATTTCATGGGCTATAAGGATTGTTTCCAGCTCATTGTAATCACTAATGTTATTACGAACAATTTTCCGGGTGTTATCAGTAGAACCGCAGTCAGAATTAACGATAATATTTTTGAATTTGGGAAAGTATTTGGTCAAGCCCAATCTAACCGCTTTTAACACATGACCTATAGTTTTTTCTGTATTGTAGCTGGGAATTCCAACCAGAATATCAGCATTCTCAATTTTTTCTATTTGCTGGATTGTTTTAGGGGTGAGAACAAAGTGTTTATTCATAAATATTTAAGTTTTGGAAATTAAAATTAGATTTATATCTTAGAAGATGAACTAAAGCAAGGTCAATCATCTTCAATGATGATTTGAAAGAGGATTTTTCGGCTTTTTTATAATCCCTGAGGATGAATGACGTCTCATTCATAATAGTTAGCTTCATTCGTTTTTGGCTTGGAAGATTCAGCTCTCATTTTTGTTTAATAGTAATGAATACAATGAATAGAGAATAAAATCAAGTGAATTGACATAAATTTTAATTTTTTTTATGCTATTTACAACCAGAACCAAATTAAAACTGGCCTTTAGATTAAAATAGAAAAAAATGCATTATTAAGGAGGGCAAAATGTCTGATTTTTTTCAGAACGGAGTCATCACCACTTTTCATAAACTCGGTCCATTAAATTTAAAGAGATTAGAGAGTGAGCTTCGAGATTTTTCTCGAATAAGGCCTATTTCTTTAGTCTTGCCATCACTGTACCGGGAATTTTCGAGTGGAGCCCTGCCCAGTATTATGAAGGAGGTAAAAAAGGCAACTTACATCAATCAAATTGTGCTTTGTCTGGATAAGGCCTCTAAAAATCAGTTTGAAAAAGTAAAAATGTATTTTTCAGATCACAAAAAACTTATTGTCATCTGGAATGATGGAACTCGTATGAAAGATCTCTATTGCCTTTTAGAAGAGAGTAATTTATCCCCCGGGATCGAGGGCAAGGGGAGAGCAGTCTGGATTTCGCTTGGTTTTGTTTTAGCCAGAGGGAAATCCCGGGTTATTGCTATTCATGATTGCGATATTGAAAACTATGATCGCTCTCTTTTGGCTCGTCTCTGTTATCCTGTAGCTTCTCCTCATTCTGAGTATGAATTTTGTAAGGGGTATTACAGCCGGGTTACAGATAGGATGTTCGGCCGAGCTACTCGGCTCTTTTTTACTCCTTTCATTCGAGCCTTAGAGAAGATGTTGGGCTACCTTCCCTTTCTGGTTTATATGGATAGTTTTCGTTATGCCCTTTCTGGGGAAATTGCCATGCGCCGTGATCTGGCATTGGCTTTAAGTATTCCCAGCGATTGGGGCTTAGAAGTAGCTACTCTGGCTGAAGTTTATAGAAAAATGGCTTTAAATAGAATATGCCAGGTCGATATTGCTGATACTTACGAACATAAACATCAGGAGTTAATTCCCAATGATCATGAGAGAGGAATTTTAAAGATGACTGTAGACATTGCCAAGTCAATTTTTCGAACCCTGGCTACAGAAGGAGTCCAGTTTTCAGAAGGCTTTTTTAAAACTTTGAGTAATATTTATTTAAAGATTGCTCAAGAGACTATTACCCGTTATGAAAATGACGCAGCTATTAACGGTCTTAAATTCGACCGTCATGGGGAGTCTCTTTGTGTGGAAGCTTTTGCCCAGGGGATTAAGAAAGCAGGAGAGGTTTTCTGGCTGAGTCCTTCTGAAACAGGTTTTATTCCCAGCTGGCACCGAGTGATCGCTGCCCTCCCCGATTTTTTTCAGTTTCTTAAAGAGGCTGTAAATGAAGATAATAATGGCTTCTGATGAACATTAGTATCTTGAATGACAAAAATTGACTATTTCCTTCGTCATTATTAACATATATTAACATGAAAGACTAAAGAAGGAGATGGCTGAGGGAATGAGATATATAAAATGATTTTTTCCAAAAAAGTATTAGCTTTGTCTTTACTTATTATTTTAGTAGGAATTGGAGTCTTTTTTGTTTTTTTTCATAAAGGGAGTCCTATGGCTTCGACCGAGTCGTCTTTGGAGTCAGCTCAAGCTACTAAAAAACCTGAGGAGTTGCCGCTTCCGGTGAAAGTTGTCTCAGCTAAAAGAGGAGATCTTATCATCAAATTGAAGGTACCAGGAGAGGCGGTTACCAGAAAGAAGATAGCCGTTAAGACTGATATTTCTGGAGTGGTTAAGAAGTTAAATGTAGAGGAAAGTCAGCATGTAAAACAAGGAGAACTACTGGTTGAATTGGATGATAGAGAATACACATTAGAACTGGAGAGAGCTGAGGCCTCTCGTCTTAAGGTCCTCTCAGAGCTTTTAGTTGAAAAGAGATTTGGCGGCTTGATAGAAGAAAGCTCTGCTCCCGATCAACAGAAAATAGCCAAAATTAAAAGAGAATATGAAAAAGCCCAGGAACTTTTTCGTAAGGGGCTCATTTCTCGGGCCGATTTTGAAAAAGCAAGCACTGACTATGAATTAGCTTTAATTGAGGCTGGTCAGAAAAAGGAGGAAATTTTAGCTGCCAGCAAAGGTTTAACTCAGGCCGAAATAGAAGTTGAGAGGGCCAAGTTGAACCTGGAGAAGACAAAAATTAGAGCTCCTTTTTCAGGAATCATAACTGATATTAAAATTTCCCCTGAAGAGCACCTGAGCAATGGTCGAGAGCTTTTTACTTTGGTTGATATCAGCCACATTCAAGTTCAGGCTAAAGTCTTGGAAAGTGAAATAGGCAGGATTGGAGTGGGGCGTGTGGTGGAAATTAAATTCAGCGCTTATCCGGATAAAATATTCAAGGGTAAGATTAAGGCTGTTAGTCCTATTATCAATCCTGGAGATAAGACCTGCAGGGTTATAATTGAAATAGCCAATCCTGAAGAAGTGATAAAGCCAGGTATGCATGCTGAAGTCTCTATTCCAGCCGAGATACATAAAAATAGGCTGCTGATTCCCCAGGAAGCTGTCTTAGTAAGAGCAGGCCGAAAACTGGCCTTTGTGGTCGAGAATGGCCTGGCTAAGTGGAGATATATTAAAGTTGGCCTGGAAAATGAGGATTATGCTGAGGTGCTTGAGGGAATGAAAGAAGGAGAGCCAGTTATTGTCGAAGGCCATTTCACCTTAGCCCATGATGCTAAGGTAAAAATCATTCAATAATATTTGTTTTTTGCTTTGGCTAGGCTATCTAACTGATATTAAAGGAAATAGCTGCTTATTCCAGCGATTTTAATTCCTTAGAACAGCTTTTTTCAGGATAAAATGATATTTTTAAGTAAACATTCATTTCTTTGATCAAAGTTTTATTTCTTATTATTTTTTTTGATTAGTGACCTTTGCAGTTCTCTATTGTTTTTTAGTTAGAAGGTTTTAGTCAAAATTATTTTTAATTTATGCCGGGGGCAAGGATTTCTTAAGATTGACATTAAAAGCCTGTGATTTTATATTTGTTAAAGAAGATTAGGTGGGAAAGAATGAGCTTAAAATATTATTTAAACATAAGTTTGG
>CAZEQD010000083.1:0-6821 GCA_964514305.1 uncultured Eubacteriales bacterium | reverse complement strand
TCGGGGCGAGGGGATTTGAACCCCTGACCCCAGCGTCCCGAACGCTGTGCGCTAACCAGACTGCGCTACGCCCCGAGTTGAGGATTCAATTATAACCATATTCAACCCAAGATAAAAGCCCTTATTATGAGCAGCTATTACCAGAATTGGGCGATCTGTAGGGCCCACTGTCCTCAGTGGGACGGTTTAGTTTGATAACGGAACATTTGGAGAATGATCCCTGTAGAGTCTGCTGTCAGCAGCGTTATTAAACATCTGTAGGATCTGCTTTTCCAGAAAATTATTAATTAAAAATTGTAGGCTCTGCTGTCCTAAGCAGAGCGTATAAATAGAGGCAAATTATGACATTAAACGACAAAAAGCGACAAATAGGCCGTATCTATTGACAACAGCTTCTCCTGAAATTAGTTTTAAAGTAGTAGAAGGTGTGGTTAATGTCAGGTTCAAAGGAAGGGGGGATTTATAGGTGGAGCTCAATTACATCTTCGTCTTCTAAGAGGTATTCTCTATTTACCTTCTGTCCTTGATATTTGTTTTTACCCCAAATACGAGCATATTTTAATTTCTTGGCGAAATCTTTATGAACAGCTTGGGCCATATCCATAAGGGTACTTCCTCTTTTGAAAACAAAAGGCTGGTCATAATCCACTTTTTTGCCCGGCACTTTGCTGTAAACCCGGAGGACATCAAGGAAAATAAAAATTTTCTTCCTTAATAATTCTAGATTATCACCTCGAAGAGCAGATAGAGGGAGAAGGTCAAAATCTGAAGGCAGAGTTTGCTGGAGTAAAGAAAATTTCTTAGAGGCTGCCGGCAAATCTATTTTATTGGCCACTAGCAGAGATTTTTTGATAAAAATACTGCTAAGCCCGGCCCTTTCCCTATCTGTGGAAGAAATTTCTATATTTTTTTCTTTGAGTTTGGCGGTTATGGCTTGAAAGTCATCTAAGGGATCGGAGTTTCCCAGATCAAGCAGAAAGAGAATACCGTCTCCGCCTTTAATCAATTCAGCCTGCCAAAATTCCAGATAGTCGGAGGTGATAGGCGGTGTATCAATTAGCTGAATCTGGATATTTTCATAGGACATCATCCCCGGGGAAGGAAAGTGAGTGGTGAAAGGATATTGACCAATTTCTGGGCTGGCATTGGTTAGAGCTTTAACCAAAGAAGATTTGCCAGCATTGGGCGGACCAACTAAAACTATCTGTCCAGCTCCTGCTTTTTCTATGCGGAAAGCGGGGCCATGC
Source organism: uncultured Eubacteriales bacterium (assembly GCA_964514305.1). Lineage (GTDB taxonomy): Bacteria > Acidobacteriota > Aminicenantia > Aminicenantales > Aminicenantaceae > CAZEQD01. Next base: position 5,574 of record CAZEQD010000083.1, on the reverse strand, counting down.
TTGGCAATAGCTGGTCTTTTTTGGGCGGCAGAACGGAGTTTAGCAATTTTGGTTTTAAGTAAAGCCTGGAGTTTTTCTGTTCCTTTATGTTTGGGCACAAGTGAGAGCAGTTCTTCCAAGAGAGCAATTTTTTCCTGCGGGGTCTTAGCTGTTTTGAGTTTTCTTTCCGTTTCAAAATATTGGGGAGGAAGATTGGCCGGCATTAAGGCCTCCAGAGCTAAATTATATCTAATTCAGCTTCATTTTCAATGGAGAAATAATTGAGGGCTGGTTTACGATTTAATATGGCTTGTCTCTCTTACCTTGGCGATGGAGACTACTCTGTCATTATCATCTATGTTGATAATTTTTACTCCTTGAGTGGCTCTACCTAAAGGCCGACATTGTTCAGGCTTTATCCTTATTACTTTGCCCATTTCAGTGATGAGAAGAAGCTCCTCCTCGGAGATACCAACCATGCCGATTGCTTCACCTATCTTCTTATTTATTCTAAGATTAATAACGCCTTTGCCGCCTCTTCGGCGGCAGGGATAAAGTCCAATTTCAGTTTTTTTGCCATAGCCATTGCTGCTGGCTGTAAAAATATATTTATCGTTGCTGCCAACCACGACCATGCCTATAATTTTATCTTTAGGGCTGAGGGAAATAGCTTTTACGCCAGCGGCCTGGCGGCCCATAGGCCTTATTTGGTTCTCATGAAAGTGAATGGCTTTACCCAGTTTGGTGCCAATAATAATGTCTTTTTGACCATCAGTCAGTTTGGCTACCAGTAATTCAGCTTGACCATTAAGACCAACAGCATTTACCCCACCTTGACGGATGTGTCTGAAACTGCTCAATCTTGTCTTTTTTATTTTACCATTAGAGCAGAGCATAACCACATATTGGTCGTCTCTAAATTCTTTGACTCCGACCACTGAAGCCACTTTCTCTCCAGGATTGAATTGAATCAAATTCTTGATGGATTTTCCTCGACCGGCTACCCCAACATCAGGAATGTCCAGAGCCTTCAGCCAGTAGAGGCGGCCTTTATTGGTGAAAAAGAGGAGATAGCTGTGAGTGGAGCAGATGAAAAGATTCTGGACTATGTCTTCAGCTTTCATACTGATACCTCTTTTTCCTTTGCCTCCCCGACTCTGAAAATGGTAATAGCTGAGAGATGTTCGTTTGACATAGCCTGAAGCTGTGTAAGTAATAGCTACGTCCTCCTCTTTTATTAAGTCCTCTGGCCTGATTTCGGTTATTTTTTCTTCTTTAATTTCTGTTTTTCTTTCATCCTGGTATTCTTCTTTTATTTTAATTAGTTCATCAACGATAATATTGAGGATAAGTTTTTCACTGCCTAATATTTTTTTAAGTTTAATAATAGTCTTTTTTAGTTCCTTGTATTCTTTTTGTATTTTCTCTCTTTCAAGCCGGGTAAGTCTCTGCAGCTGGAGATCAAGGATAGCTTGAGCTTGGATTTTGGTAAGGTGGAAATTGGTGATGAGGCCTTTTCTGGCCTGATCAACTGTTCGCGATGCTCGGATAAGACTTATTATCTCGTCCAGGTGATCAAGAGCAATAATCAATCCGACCAGAATGTGAGCCCTCAGCTCTGCTTTTTTCAGCTCGTAGCGGGTGCGGCGGCGGACTACATCCTGGCGATGAGAAATAAAATAGCGCATCATGTCCAGCAGGCCCAATAACTTGGGTTGATTTTCGACTATAGCCAGCATAATAATGCCAAAAGATGTCTGGAGAGTTGTGTGCTTGTAAAGATTATTTAAAATGACCTCTGGGAATTCGCCTTTTTTAATTTCAATGACAATTCGCATGCCTTCTCTGTCTGATTCATCTCGGATGTCGGCAATCCCTTCGATTTTTTTGCTGTTGACCAGGCTGGCTATATTTTCCAGAATCTTTGATTTATTCACCTGGAAGGGAATTTCAGTAATAACAATTCTATCGCGCTCGTTCTTCCTGCCCCTTTCTATGGTAGCTCTGGCTCTGACACAGATTATGCCTTTGCCGCTGGCATAAGCTTCCTTTATTCCTTCTAAACCAAAGATCAATCCGCCAGTAGGAAAATCAGGCCCAGGCACAAATTGCATTATTTTTTCCAGAGATTCCTTTGGGTGGCGGATGAGGTGGATTATTCCGTCTATAATCTCGCCTAAGTTATGGGGAGGGATATTGGTGGCCATACCCACGGCAATGCCAGAGCCTCCATTGACCAGGAGGTTAGGAAACTTGGCCGGCAGAACCTCAGGCATTCTCAGGCTGCCGTCATAATTGGGAGCAAAATTGACAGTATCTTTTTCAATATCAGCCAGAAGCTCCTGGGTGATTTTTTTCATTCTGACTTCTGTATATCTCATAGCTGCTGGAGGATCGCCGTCAATTGAGCCAAAGTTTCCCTGGCCGTCGACCAGAGGATAGCGAAGGCTGAAATCTTGAGCCATACGGACTAAAGTATCATAGACAGCAGCTTCGCCATGAGGATGGTACTTACCGATTACATCACCCACTATGCGGGCTGATTTCTTATAGGGCCTATTCCAGGTATTACCGGCTTCATACATAGCATAAAGGGTGCGGCGGTGGACAGGCTTAAGTCCGTCTTTAATATCAGGAATGGCTCGTCCGATGATAACGCTCATAGCATAATCCAGATAAGAGCGCTTCATCTCTTCTTCTAAACTTATCACAGAAAGTTTTTCAGTCATTACAGGCCTCTCCTATTTTTTGAGAGAAAGATATCTTTTTTCGGAGCAAGCTGACCTCTTGTTTGCTTCAACTTTTTTCTCTGGCTTAAGGGTCGCAAACATGGCTGGCTTTGACCGCTGGCTTAATCTTTTAAATATCTAAATTTTTAGCTTCTAGAGCATTCTTCTCTATAAAATTTCGGCGCGATTCCACTTCACCCCCCATGAGAACAGTAAAGACTTTATCAGCTTCGACTGCATCCTGGATAGAGACCTGGGTTAGAAAGCGTTTTTCTGGATCCATAGTTGTTTCCCATAGTTGCTGAGGGGTCATTTCTCCTAAGCCTTTGTATCTCTGGATAACTATTCCTTTTTTACCATGCTGGAAAAGATATTCGAGTAATTTAGCTTCGTTTTCTATTTTGATTTGCTCATTATTGCTAAAGAGAATGAAAGGAGGTTTGTAATAGGCAAGCTCTGTCTGGAGTTTATAAAGGTTTTGATACTCGGCTGATTTGATTAACTCCAAATTGACTTTGCATGATATGTTCATACCGTTTACTTGAAAATTAACAGCCAGTTGGTAGAGACCATATTCTTCATCCACGCTTAAAATAGAAATAATTCCCTTTTCGTTAAGAAGATTCTGAATTTTTTCTAAATTCCTTTTTTTCTGGAGGAATTCCGCGTCTTTAACTCCATTGTTGATGAGAATATCAACCAGAAACAGAGGATAATTCTTTTTTTCCAGGATTTTTAAGTAATTTTTTTTGGCAATAATTTTCTGGAGAAATCTTCTGAATTTCTCGCCTTTAATTACCTCTTTTTTTCGGTTGATTTTAACTTGAAATTCTTCTGATATTTTTTTAATTATGAATTTTTCGAAAGTTCTCTCATCTCTTAGATAATTGACTGATTTTCCTTTGGTTATTTTATAAAGGGGAGGTTGGGCAATATAGAGATGACCTTTTTCGACAAGCTGAGGCATCTGTCTGTAAAAAAAAGTCAGGAGCAGAGTTCTGATATGGGAGCCGTCGACATCAGCATCAGTCATAATTATTATTTTATGATAGCGGAGCTTTTCGAGGCTGAAATCAGATTGTTCGAAGCCCGCCCCGAGAGCCGAAATTATGGTCCCAATTTCTTCGCTTTTAATTATTTTATCAAAGCGGGCTTTTTCGACATTAAGAATCTTACCTTTAAGAGGGAGGATAGCCTGGAAACGACGGTCGCGTGCCTGTTTGGCCGAGCCGCCGGCCGAATCTCCCTCGACCAGGAATATTTCACTCTGGGTAGGATCTCTTTCCTGACAGTCAGCTAATTTGCCAGGCAGTGAAGTCGATTCTAAGACTCCTTTGCGGCGGGCCAGCTCTCGTGCTTTACGGGCAGCTTCTCTCGTTCGAGCTGCATCTAAGATCTTGAGAACAATTTTTTTGCCTATGGTTGGGTTTTCTTCTAAATAAATAGAGAGTTGTTCGTTGACCACAGATTCCACTAAACCCTTGACTTCGCTGTTGCCCAGCTTGGTTTTGGTCTGGCCTTCGAATTGAGGATTTTTAAGCTTCAAGCTGAGGACAGCGCACAATCCTTCTCTAGTATCCTCACCGGTTAGGTTCTGGCTTAAATCTTTAATCAGATTATTGGCGTTGGCATAATTGTTGATAGATCGGGTTAAGCCAGCCTTAAAACCAATGAGGTGAGTTCCTCCTTCTGTAGTGTTTATATTATTGACAAATGAAAAAATTGTTTCTGAATAGCTGGTATTATACTGGAGGGCCATTTCAACCATGGTTCCATTCTTGACACATTCAAAATAGATAGGTTTGGGGTTGAGGACTGTTTTATTCTGATTCAAGTATTGAACAAATTCTTTAATGCCTCCCTTGTAATGGAATTCGTTTTTTTTGTCACTTCTCTCATCTAAGAGGGAAATTTTAAGGCCTTTATTAAGAAAGGAAAGTTCCCGCAGGCGCTGGCTCAAAATTTCGAAATTAAAATCTGTCGATTCAAAGATTTCAGAGTCTGGCTTGAAGGTGACTTTGGTTCCTGTTTTTTTGGTCTTACCTATTTTCTTTAATCTGGTTATAGGTTTTCCTCTTTGGTAGCTTTGGGTGTAAACTTCGCCTCCTCTTTTTATTTCGAGGTCAAGCCTTTCGGAGAGGGCATTGACCACCGAGACTCCGACTCCGTGGAGTCCGCCTGATACTTGGTAGGTCTTTGTATCAAATTTTCCACCTGCATGAAGAGTGGTCATAACTACTTCTGCAGCCGGTTTTTTCTCTTTTTTGTGAATACCGACAGGGATACCGCGGCCATTGTCAATAACAGTTACACTGCAGTCAACGTGGATAATAACCTCGATTTTGGTGCAGAATCCGGCTAAAGCTTCATCGATGCTGTTATCAACAACTTCATAGACTAAATGGTGTAAACCTTCAGGGCCGGTGCTGCCTATATACATGGCTGGACGCTTGCGAACGGCCTCCAGTCCTTTTAAAACTTTAATGCTTTCAGCGGTATATTTTTTATCTATCATTTCCTCTTTTTTGAGAAAATTGAAGGGCTATATAGGAAGGAAATTCATATAACCCTATAGGCATAATTTTCAGGTAAAATTATATAATATATGACGATTTTAGTAAAGAAAAATTGTCGTTTTTTCACTCTTTTTTTTCCTTTAAAATGGCCAAAAAAGAAAGCCTAAAAGCTCTCATAATTATAAGATAATAAATGAAATAAAAAATTGGAACCAGTCTTTTTCTGTTTCTGAGGGAGAGATTGGGCGAAAAAGTTTTTATTTATTTTATTATTACTTGTAGTTATATATTTTTAAAAATCCCTTAATTTTATTACTCAGAGTAATAGAATAAGATGTCCTTAGGAGTCA
>CAZEQD010000082.1:0-6875 GCA_964514305.1 uncultured Eubacteriales bacterium | reverse complement strand
TAATTTCAGTTTTATCAGGGTCGTAACCGGCAGAATAAACAGGCCAATTGTTTTTAGGGGTAATCATATGCATCTGATTGTCTCTGACAATAATACCAGCCTCTTCGAACTTCTTGGTGTATTCCCGAGTTATCTCCCGCGGAGTAAGTCCAGCTTTAATGGTTTTAGCCAGAATCTTGTCAATTTTCAGGTATGTTCCCCATAGTTTTTTGATTTCTGGAGGAGGTTCTGTCTCTCCTTTGCGTAGCACATAAGCATACATTCCCTGACTGGGTGCAGCCACGATGTCGCCTCCCTGGACGACCGCCTTTTCCCAGCCTTCGCTTCTTCCTCTCTGAGACAGGCCTGTTCTCATGCGGCGGTAAACCACGATATCCACCTCACCATCGCCTCTCTCTCCTAATTCGCTTACTTTAGTTACACCCGGCTCAATTTCAGAAAATACTTTCTTGACGCATTTAACTTCATCTTCACGCATTTTTTTAAGGAGTTTAACTTCACTGGGCACTGTGTGTATAATGTAATCCATCCTCAGATATTCATCTGAAACCAACTTCTTGGCATACTCTGGGCCGAGCTCTTCGGTCAAAAGGACATAGTCTGTGTGGGAAAGTCCGTCTTGGGCTCTGGTATAAGTTACCCAGGGGCCTATATCATGCTTGAAATTGACCGCAATCCGCTTAGGATCCCGGGCGATAACAAATTCTCTGAGGCCCTTAAAGCGGTAATCATATTCTGACAGCGGACCGCCCACCGGCTCCTGCACCCGAACAGCCTCGCCGATTATGTCATAGAGACCGCATTCTTCAACCAGTTTAGTTTGCCAGCGTCCCCATCCACGCTGTGATTCTCCCCATCGCCGTCCGAGGATGGCCCGCTCGATATGGTCATCCCCACGGTCAGTAAAGACAAAAACGCCGGAGGAGCTGCCCAGTTCTTCGGTAGCAAAGCGATCGGGGATGGCTTCTCTGGCTACATAAATCCACATATCAATATGGTTTTTGCGCATAACCTTGGGTAGGATGATATCAAATTTTTCTTTGCGAATCTGATTATTCCATTTTTCCATATCTATATCTTTATAGAGCCTATATGGAGCTCCTTCATCGCCTTGTTGACCGGTTATTGTGCTCTCAGTTGACTCAGAATTGGCCGTAGCCATACTGCTTAGAAAGACGAAAAGGAACAAAGAAAAAACTGTTACTAAAAATTTACGGATATACATTAAAGTACCTCCTTTTTTTTAAAAAAATTTAGATTTTGTTGCTTTTTTACCTCTTTTAAAGTTTTTTTACTAATTTTAGTTAACTATTTAAACTGGATAAAGGATATAAACTTGAGAAGGAAAAGTCAAATAGAAAAGCAGGGTGTGTCATTGAAAAATTAAAAGTGCACCGGTTTAAAATTTAAAAGTGCAATTTCAGCTATTTTGAAAGTATATTTTTTCTCTAAAAATGTTCTTGGTCTTATCTTTGGTTCATTCTAAGAGTGAAATATGTTAAGATAGGCCTCCTTGAAATCGATCTTAATTACCTAGAAAATGGCACCTTTTTATAAAAAAGTAACACATTATCATTGCTCGTGGGTGTCCTTGGACGTGATATATTCATAAAGAATGGGAAAAAGTGGTTTTTACTGATAGAGGCTGATAATGGTCAATTTCAGCTTTTTAGACTGGTTCTGGCTGGTAGCTTTCATCATTCTCATGGTCTTTTGCGGTGGCCTTTTTTACCGGCTGGGGAAGAGATCTATGTCAGATTTTTTCCTGGCTGGCCGCGGTCTACCCTGGTGGTTGCCGGCTGCTTCTGTCTATGCCACCCATTCGGCCACTGACACTCCTATGTGGGTTAGTGGAGTGATTTATAAATATGGCCTGAGAGGTATCTGGTATACTTTTTTTTCTGCCTGGTGCGCCATTTCAGCTTTTGCTTCCACCCGCATTTTCCGCCGCTCTCTGGCCTATACTCAGGCCGAGTGGCAGACCCTTCGCTTTTCTGGCCTTGGAGCAGAATTACTGAGAGGCTGGATAGCCGGCTGGCAGGTTTTTATGAATATGTTTGTTCTGGGCTGGGTGGGCATGGCCATGGGGAAAATTTGCCATTATCTCTTCGGCTGGCCGCAGTGGTTAGGCTTAATTCTTTTTTCTTCTATCTGCGCTCTCTATGTGCTGGCGGCTGGCTACTGGGGAGTAGTTATGGCTGATTTTCAGCAGGGTGTAATTGCCTTGGCCGTAATCGTTATTGTCTCTATCTGGGGAATTGTAAGCGCTGGTGGTCCTAAGGTGATAATGACTAAACTGGAAAGCCTGGGCCAGAGCTGGCGTCTTAACCCTTTTGCTTTTACTGGCTTTGCTTCGGGCGATTTTCCTCTGGTTTGGTTTTTAACCATGCTGGTCATTGCTGTTATTGGTGGCTTTGGAATGGGAACTTCGATTGACTGGTATCCAGAAGCTCAGCGGATTCAGTCAGCCCGAACAGTGCGTGATGCCAGTTACAGTATCTGGGCAGGTTCAGCTTTGATCGTTGTCCGCAATTCGCTGTGGGCAGTAGCTGTTCTGGCCTTTTTTACTATCTTTCCCAATATCAAGGCTACGGCTGATTATGAAATGGCCTGGTATCGTCTTGGTTTTGAATTTATGCCAGTAGGTCTGGTAGGATTTTTCTTTGCGGCTGTAGTGGCTATTCATCTATCTACCATCTCTACCCATCTTAACCTTGGAGCTTCCTATGCCACCCGCGATCTTTACCACCATTATTTCCGACCTCAGGCCAGTCAGAAAGAGCTGGTCTGGGTGGGCAGGATTTCCACTTTCATTTTGCTGATTGGATCATTTATTTATGGCTTGATGATGCAGGAGATAACTCAATGGCTTATTTTTGCCCTGTGGATAATGGCTGCCGGGATCTGGCTGCCATCCATCCTTCAAGTGGTTTGGTGGCGCTTTAATGCCTGGGGATATCTTTCCTCATGGATGACCAATCTGGGGCTGAGCTGGCTAGTTGTTTGGGTTCTCCCTGAATTTAAGATAATTCCTGTCCTGCCTGATTACCTCCAGTTTTGGATAATGATGGTCTTAGGATCCATGATTTATATACCCATAACTTTTCTGACTCCAGCCGAGAATATGGAGAAGCTAGTCAAGTATTATGTCATGTCCCGTCCCTTGGGCTGGTGGGGACGAGTCCGCCGAGAAGCTGAGAAAAGGGGATTATTGGCTGTCATTGAGAAAGGCGGAGAAGGAGGAGGCTGTTAAATGGGTTGGTTAAAAACCAAATGGAGCCCCAGGGAAGCAGATAGCTGGAGCAAAGAAGATTATCTTACTTTCATCATTTCTCCACTCATTTATTTCCTGCTCGCCGTAGGCACTGTCCTGAGCTTACTTCTTATCTGGTATGGCTGGCTTATATTAGGAGCGAGTTTAGTTTTATTATGGGTTATGATTAAAGTTATTGATCCCAAGCTAAAGGCTATCTCTGAGGATTATGAGAAAAAACAGAAAAAGTACCTGGAGGAGTTAGAAAAAATTGCCAGGTGGGAGGAATAAGTGAATCAAAGTCTGGCGGTTGTCATCGGCATGTCAATTGCCTATTTTTTCTCCTTTTTGGGGCTTTTGCTTGCCTATTTTGCTTACAGAAGGAAGCACAAGGATAAAAAGGATTAAGCATGTGGGGTATCTTTATTCCTCTTATTATTTTGCTGGTTTCCTTTGGTTTGACCTATTTTCTTTACCGCCATTTCTCCCGCAGACTGTGAAGAGGAGCCATAATTTGCTTGACTTTTTAGGCAGATTAGCTATATATAATTAATGAAAATGACTAAAAGAAGCAAAGTTAGCTGTCATTACTCAAATAGGAATTCAATCGTTGCTTCTTTGTCTAATTTTCCTTTCCGCCTTTTAAACAGTAACAATAATAATCCCCTTCTTTAGGAAGGGGAGATCACTAAACACTACCAACACATCTATATTTCATTCGAATCAGACTATATTCAGAGCTATCCAAAGAAAGGAATTAAAAATGTTTGAAATTGATAAGTATTTAGAGTTGCTAAAATCGGAAAAAATGAAAAGAGCCTTAAAGGTTCAAAACGGAATTATTCAAATCTGCCGCGATTTTCTCCAGAAAAAAGGATTTGTTGAGATTCTGCCGGTGATAATCTCGCCCATAACAGACCCTTTGACTGATTTTAGGGTTAGAGGAGAAATTGAATGTTATGGTTTTAAATATCAAATAACCAAAAGCATGATTTTTCATAAGCAAATCTCGCTTCTTACTCTGCCGTGCATTTTCTCTTTTTCACCAAATGTTCGGATTGAGTCTTCCTCCTGCCAGCATAGCGGCAAGCACTTAATAGAATTTGTTCAACTTGATATAGAAGTAAAGGAAGCCACCAGAGAGGATCTGATGAGTCTGTGCGAGCAGATGCTAATCCATCTTTTTCAGGAAATTAAATCAAAATTTTCTCAAGAACTCGAATTTTTTCAGAGGGAGTTGAACATTCCTTCGGCCCCTTTTGCCAAGTTTTCTTACCAGGAGGCCCTGGCCAATTATGGCTCAGATTATGAGAATAAACTTTCTTCTGATCACCAAGAGCCAATCTGGATAATTGATTTTTCTATCAAAGATAGAGAGTTTTATGATAGGGAAAACCTGGAGAGACCAGGGATTTTGGTCGATATGGATTTAATCTATCCAGAGGGATACGGAGAAGCCCTATCAGGCGGCGAAAGGGAATTTGAGTTGGAAAAAATAAAAAGAAGGATTGAGCTTAAGGGAATTGACCTAAAGGTTTATGAAATATACCTGAAGTTTGCTGCCCGCGGCCTCTTTCCTTCAGCTGGCTTCGGCATAGGCATAGAAAGGCTGACTCGCTTCATCTGCGGACTGGACAGGATTGATGAGACGAGGCTGTTTGCCAAATTACCAGGGATTTTGGGTTTGTGATTAGGGATATTAAACAATATTGAAGAACTAAAGTAATAGAAATAAGTTGGACATATGTATAGAGTAGCTCAGTTTATCCCTAGGTCCTTTTTGGTAATTTCATACCCGGCCCAGAATATAAAAAGAGAGATAATAACAGATATCAGGTTTTATACCTTATGAAGTCCATAGGGAAAAGCTTTTGATTCTCTTTTAGAGATTTTCAGTCCAAAAAAAAACAGCCACGGTTGAAATGAAATCTGTCAGGCTGTGAATAGCATCAGCTTTGAGAGCAAGACTTCCAGAGATAAAGGCAACTGCGAATTTAAAGCAGAGAAGAGCCAAAAGAATTAAGCTGGAGAGTAAAGAAACTTTTTCAGTCTTTTCCATTAATATTAATTTTTATTAATTAGCTTGAAAATCAAGCAATTTTTTTAATTTAAAAAAAATTATAATTAAAAACTTGACAAAACAATCAACATCTCGTATTCTTTCTTTAAAAGAGCTCAATATATAGTATAAAATGAAAATCAAGTTTACTAAGGAAGAATTAAGGGAGGGAATTAAGGAGGGCCAGGAGAGGAATCCCTAAACACCCAGCTTCCATTCTGGATGTTACGACACCTTGGATGGGCCCTCCTCTTTTTTCATTCTACTTCTGCCTCAATATTGGCATAGAACCTGAAAGCGGTCAATCGCCTTTAAAGGTGGATTGAGTGATGATTTTGTAACTCTTGGCTTCACCTCAAAAGGTGAGGGAAGAAAAGATTTTTGTTTTTTTATAAGATAAATCATAGAAAAGGAGGTCTTATAGATGGATACCAAAGAATTTATAAAGACCAAAATTAAAGAGATAAAAACAACAATAGGCGGTGCCAAAGCAATTTCTGCTCTATCGGGGGGAGTTGACAGTGCTACCTGTACAGTCCTTGCCCATAGAGCTATCGGGAATAATTTAAAAGTAATTTTTATCGATGATGGCTTGATGAGAGAAAATGAGCCAGAAGAAGTAAAAACTGCCTTTGAAGATCTGGGGATTAAGGTAGAGATAATCGAAGCTCAGGCTGAATTTTTTGAGGCTCTTAAAGGAAAGATTGATCCTGAAGAAAAAAGAAAGGCTTTCCGTCATACGTTTTATTCTGTGTTTGGGAGGGAGGTTTTAGAAAGTAAGGCCAGATTTTTAGTGCAAGGAACAATCGCGGCCGATGTAATTGAAACCAAAGGAGGAATAAAAACTCAGCATAATATTTTAGAACAAATTGGGATTGATCCCGAAAAAGGATACGGGTATAGAATTGAGGAACCTCTTAAAGAGCTTTTTAAACATGAGGTAAGGGAAGTAGCTAGAGAACTAGGACTCTCTGAGAAAATTCGCCAGAGAATGCCATTTCCAGGTCCAGGCTTAGCCACTAGGGTAGTGGGAGAGGTAACACCGGATAGGGTGGCTATGGTTCGAAAAGCAACCAAAATGGTGGAAGAAGAGCTATCATCTCTAAATCCTTTTCAGGCCTTTGCCGTCTTGCTCAATGATAAAGGAACTGGCCTCGATGAAGGCCGAAGGAAATTTGGTCAGATCATAATAATCCGCTCAGTTGAAAGCAAAGATGCCATGACAGCCGAACCGACTGAGATCCCTTGGCCAGTCTTAAGGCGACTTTCTAAAAGAATTACGGCTGAGATTCCTGAAGTAGTCCGTGTCGCCTATGAAATCACTCCTAAGCCGCCAGCCACCATTGAGTATATTTAAGCTTAAAAAGAGGCATTAATCGATTAAATATTTATTGAATATTATAATATAAAAATGGCTGTTAAAAGTAGAAAAGAACTGTCTAAGCCCGTTAATGTTTTGATTCATATTGAGCCCGAAAAAAATTATAGAAAAAAATAAAAGACACTTCGCTTTTTGCCCGACTTTACCTACAGTAATAATTTTTGGTTTTTTTAATTTTTGTT
>CAZEQD010000081.1:0-7153 GCA_964514305.1 uncultured Eubacteriales bacterium | reverse complement strand
ATCTTCTGCTTCAGAAAAATAAGAAGGAATCCAGAGTTTTACTTGATTATTTAGGCGAAGAAAAGATGAAAGACCTCCTGTATGATCCCAGTGCAGATGAGAGATAAAAATGTCTTCTATCTCCTTTGGATTGATTTTAAGTTTTTGTATATTTGAAAGTAAAATCCTCCCGTTTGCTCCAGTATCAAAAAGGATTTTCTTTTCTTTAATTTCTATAAGTGCTGAAAATCCCCAATCAGCTTGAAGGTCTTTTATAAAAGCAGTGTTATCATAAATAATTGTAATTTTCATTTTTCCACCTCCTTGTTTTGGCCAAACATGGGCATGACAATTATTTATGGGGACCTGGCCTTTGACGACCCCAAAGCCCGATAACCAAAGCGGCTAATATCACAACTGCTATTATAATCCATATATTTTATCCTAAATCTTTTCATCTTGTAACCTTCCAATATTGTTGCAATTTTTTATCTAAGGTTCCATCGGGAAGCATCCAATCTGGATGCACTTCACCTTTTTCCACCATCTGATAACGAATACAGCTTTTCCAGTCTCCCTTACAGTACAATTCTATCCATTTTTTATCTAACTTTCCTTCCTCATAAAATCTCTTCATTGGGCACACCGGATACCATTCACAATCTCTAAGTAACACTTGCAATTTTCTGTAAGTTTTTATTAAATCTTGCTTAATGTCAGGATTATAAAGAAGACTTGCAGGATGATGCAAAGGTAGTATCTTTTTATATTTAGTTAAAAAAAGCCTACCATAAATTGAAGAAAATTCTGCTTTTGGAGGTAATAAAATACCGTACTTTTGAAAAATGTAACAAGTGGCATGATAACCTAAGGGGACCAATATCTTTGGATTTATCAATTTAATCTCTTCCTCCAGGTAATAACTGCAGGCTTTAATTTCATCCTGCTTGGGTTTTCTGTATTTTGGAAGCATACATTTAATTAGATTTGTCATATAAATTTCATCCCTTTTAATTCCTGCTGTGGTTAGTAATTCGTCTAATACTTTCCCTGAAGGACCAATGAACATCTTTTCTTCTTTATCTTCTTTTTCTCCTGGTGCCTGAGCAATTATCATAATTTTGGCATTCAAATTTCCCTCTCCACAGATGGAATTCATTCTGTTTTCAGATAATCGGCATCTCTTACATTCCTTTATTCTTTTGTTCAATTCATCAATTTCCATATTCCATGCACCATCAAATATTTTTACATTTCAACTAATGTTTTGGGCATATCCGAAGTTCCGAGCGAAGCGAGGAATTTGGACGGATTGTTAGCGAAATCTGATATGCACCTGTTAGATAACTCGAAGGGCAAGCCAAGAAAGTGGTGAACTGTTTTGTTTGGCGGAATCATTTTACACATCTCCTTCACCTTGTAGATTATTTTCAAGAAAGTCCAAGACCACATCCCTTTTTAAAATTTCATGGCAGAATTGATTTTGATTGTTCCTAAGGCAACCATAACAGCTTGTTTCCTTTCCGCAAGTGCAATTTTTTACTCGGTCTAAACTACTTTTGAGTACATTATAAATATTATTATCTTCATCTGCGATACGCTTTACAAGTTCTGCTCCATTTCCCCCTCTGAAGAATACCTGAACTTGATTTTAAACTTCCCAGCCTAAAACTCCTTTTTTCTTGTGGTCCGATGATTACTTCCACAACCTGGTCAGGATTAAGGACTTGTCGCAAGTAAGAATTGATATCATTGAGGGTGATTTTAGCCAGTTCCTCAAAAAAGTTGTCTAGGAAATTATAGCCCAAGCCTAAAGCTTCAAAAGCAGCCAAATTTAAGGCTCTGTTCTCTTTAGTTTCCATATTTCTAAGAAAAGAAGCCTTTGACTGTATTTTTGCTGCTCTGAACTCATCTTCCGTCAGGCCTTCTTCACAAAGCTTATTCAAGATTTTTTTTAAAGAAACCAGGGCTGTAGCAACTTTAGCTTGATCTGTTTCTAGATAGGCTTCCAGAAGGCCACCTTCTTTCATCTCAGTAACCCGGCAGTCAACATTATAGGCCAGTTTTTGCTGTTGTCTTAATGGCCATAGTTTTGATCCTGGGCCTTTACCTAAAAAATTCTCTAAAATGAAAGCCATAACAGAGTTTTTAGCAGTCATTTCAGGCAGTGGATAACCGAGAGAAACAAGGGTCTGTTTAGCTTCTTTGGCTATAAATATTTGTTTCTCATTTTTATTTGAGGGGTAATTCAATTGAATTAAAGAGGCCGAATTACCTTTTTCGAATTTTTCAAGGTAGGGTCTGCAGATATCAAGGAGTTTCTCTTGGGTCAGATTAGAAGAGACAGCGGCAATAATGTTAAAGCCTTTAAAATAATTTTGATAAAAACTAACAGCATCCTTTTTTTCTATTTTCTTTAAAGTGTCTTCACCCCCGTAAACAGAACCTCCATATCCCTTATCAGCTATTAAACTATCTAAAAAGAGAGTATGGGCTTTAGGCAGAGGATCATCTTCGGCAGTCTTTTTATAATTAAGCATTTGTTCTTTTATAGACTTTAGACGGAGGCCAGAAAAGAGAGGTTTAGTCATAATTTTAATCACTATTTTTAAAGTTTCCTCTAAACTCTCAGAAAGACATGATATTTTTATAAAAGAATAATCCCCTTTAGTACCCACAGTCACTCGAGAGGCTTGATTCATTAAAGCCTGAATCTTTCCTTTGTCAGGAATCTCTACAGCCAGGCGGGTTGTTAAATAAGAAAGGCCTCTTTTTTCAGGCGGCGCTGCTCTTTTCCCACCTTTGATTAAAATGTAAAGAACTGTTAGGGCTGAAGATTCATCTTGTTGATAGATGAAGGTTAAGCCGTTAGCTAAAGTCTTTTTTATTGGCCGATATTTCCAAATAGAAATTTCTGAGCTGGCCAAAGATGGCCAAAAAGCACTTATTGTCAAAACTGTTATTATGCTCAAGATTGCAAAAGGTTTTTTTGACCTCATTTTTGTTTATCTTTTTTAGGCAGAATAGCCACCGAGACGTATTTTCCTCGACTCAAATATTTAGCTGCAACTTTTCTTAAATCTGAGGAATTAATTTTGTTTATTGCTTCTAAATATTTTTTACGTTTGGGGTCTTCATTTAAGAGCATAAACCTGGCCAGGGAAGTAGCTACAGCGAGCCCTTTTTCTTGAGAGTGGTAGAAAGCAAACCTGAGTTGATTTTTACTGCTTTCTAAAAAGTCAAAGACATAGAAACGGTCTTCTCCTAAAAAGTCGTCTTTTGAGTAGTTTTGCCGTCTGGCCATTTTGAGAAATTTAATTGTCTCATTTTTGGCAAAATTGACCATTTTTCTATCTAAGGTAAGAAAAATGAGGATAGCTCCTCCATATTTTAAAGCATTAAAGCTCATGGAGATAGAATGGGCTAATTTTCTCCTACTCCTCAAGGGGTAATTGAGCATGGGATTGATTCCTCGACCCATTATTTGGGTTAAAAGGTCGACAATATATTGATCATTGTTGTTGTAATCAGGGCCAACCATGCCGATAACAAGATAAGCCTGATTGATATCCATTTCTTTTTCAATATTTATTGATTTTTTTAGTGCTTTTACTTTGTCCAGTCTTGATGGAATAAATTTTCTATTTTCTATAGAGCCGAAGACCTGTTTTACTTTTTTGGCCATTTCTTCGAGGCTGAAGTCACCCACAACAGCCAAGGAACAATTGCTAGGGGTGAAATAATTTCTATAAAAAGTTCTCAGCTGTTCGACAGTAGCTGCCTTGATTATTTGTTGACGGCCGTAAATAGGCTTCTGGTAAGGATGTCCTTGGAATAGGTTCTGATAAATGAGAGAAGTAGCATATTTTAAAGGATCATCTTTAATCAAGTTGATTTCTTCCAGGATAATTTTTTTCTCATTGTCTAATTCTTGTTGATTAAGCTTAAGATTAAATAAAATTTCTTTCTGGTTTTGAAGGGCAAAGTCAGCAAATTCAGAAGGGAGACTCATTTCAAAAACAGCCAAGTCACGTCCTGTATGAGCGTTAAAGTAAGCTCCATGGGCTCTTATCTCCTGACTTATTTCAGAGCCAGTCCTGAATTCCGTGCCTCTAAAAAGAATATAATGTTCCAGGATATGGACTAAACCATTGTTTTCTTCTGTCTCATCTTTAGAGCCAACGTTGACAGCTAAAGATAAATTAATCAAAGGCAAGAAAGAATTTTTATATAGAAAAATTTTCATTCCATTTTCTAGTTCAAAATATTTAGTTAGTTCTTTAGCTTGAGAATAAACATTTAACTGAGCAAAAAATAAAGAAGCTATTAGAAAAATAATTAAGTAAATATGCTGTTTACTTCTCATTTTTGCTAAAGTTGTTTAGCTTAAGGTTCTTTGCTGTTTAGGAACTAATATAAATATTTTGAAATCGACTTATATTTTCTCTGCTCCCTAAGACAAGAAGAGTATCTCCCGCCTCAATCATAACATCAGGAGAAGGGTTGAAAACAATATCTTCACCTGGCTTTTTGATGGCTACCACAATTATATTAGCCTTATTTCTTATATCGCATTTTCTAAGATTACGGTTGACTATTTTTGATTGGGGGCTTACGGTTAGTTCTTCCATGGCCAAAGACAGCTCCCTGCGTCTGATAATAAGATCCATGAAATCTACTAAAGTGGGTCGGATCAATCCCTGAGCAATTTTTAAGCCACTTAGCTTATATGGACTGACCACTCTGTTAGCTCCAATTTGAAGTATTTTTTTCTCGGCTTCTTCATCCATAGCTTTGGAGAGAACAAAAAGAGAAGGATTAAGAAGCCTTACTGTTAGAACAAGATAAAGATTATCTGCATCTGTGGGTAGAAGAGCGGCCAGGCCTTTAGCTTTTTTTATCCCCGCTTTTATTAAGACTTCTTCCTGAGTAGCATCTCCTTTTATGTAAAGGCACTTATTGCCGGCTATAATTTCTTCTAATTTTTGTTCATTATTATCGATAACAACAAAGGGTAGCTCTTCTTCTTCCAATCTTTCTCTGACTATTTGGCCCATACGGCCTTGGCCGCATATTATATAATGGTCTTTTAAATTGGCAAGATTTCTTTCCATCTTTTTTCTCCGCCAGAATTTATTGATACCGCCTTCATAAATAACTTCTCCTATCTTGGTGAAGGCAAGAATGGCTGTACCTACCCCTCCCAGGATGATGAACATGGTGAAAATACGACCTAGTGGGGATAGCTCTCTTACTTCTTTGAAGCCGACGGTGAAGATAGTAATGACCGTCATATATAAACAATCTAAAAGAGGCCAGCCTTCAATAGTGTGAAAGCCGAGAATGCCCACCAGTATTAAAGAGAGAACAAGGAATAGGGGCTTCCACATTCTTCCTAAATCATACACTATTGCTAATTTTTGGACAAGATAGCAAGCACCCCCATAACCGTAATTAGTGAAAAGCCTAACAAAAAATGAAATCTGCCATCGATTTTCCTTCATCCTCTGATTTCCTCCTTCAATTTACTCTTAGAGAAGAATTATGTTAAAATTTCTAAAAAGGAAAAACAGATGAAAAATCGCTTAAAAGAGAAAATACTAGTCGTTGATGATGAAGAGAATATCCGCAAGTCCTTGAAAATGATCCTGGAATATGAAGGCTGGCAGTTTTTGGAAGCAGCTGATGGAGAGGAAGCTCTGGAAATAATCGAAGAAACAGTAGGCCTGGATCTAGTCTTATTAGACGTGAAACTGCCAGGAAAGGATGGCCTGGAAGTATTAACTGAAATAAAGAAAAGACCCTATTCTCCCCAGGTAATCATGATTTCCGGACATGGCACTATCCAAACCGCTGTCGAAGCTACCAAAAGGGGAGCTTTTGATTTTTTAGAGAAGCCTCTGCAGCGGGAGAGAGTGTTGTTGAGCATCCGCAATGCTTTAAATCAGAGCAAATTGTTCCGTGAAAACCTTGATCTGAGGAAGAAGGCAGAAAAAAGATACGAACTTATTGGTAGTCATCCGCTGATGAAGAAGCTCTGGCAAGAGATATTAAAAACAGCTCCTACCAACGCTACTGTCCTGATCTATGGCGAAAGTGGCACAGGAAAAGAGCTAATAGCCAGGGCTATTCACAATCACAGTTTAAGGGCAAAGGAGAGATTTATCCAGGTAAATTGTGCGGCTATTCCAGAAGAGCTAATCGAAAGTGAGCTTTTTGGCCATGAAAAAGGCTCTTTTACTGGAGCTACCGAAAGAAAAGAGGGAAAATTTGAGCTGGCAGATGGAGGTACGATTTTCCTGGATGAAGTTGGAGATATGAGCCTCAAGGCTCAGTCCAAAGTTCTCAGGGTTCTGGAGGAAGGTGAAGTCCAGAAAGTAGGTTCGAATAAAATCAGTAAAGTAGATGTCAGGATAATTGCAGCTACTAATAAAGATTTAAAAAAAGAAATAGAAGAGGGCAAATTCCGAGAAGATCTCTATTTCAGACTAAATGTAGTCCCTCTCTATTCTCCCCCTTTAAGAGAAAAAAAAGAGGATATTTCCCTTCTTATTGATTATTTTTGTCAGGCTTATGCTGAGGAAAATAATTTAAAACTCAAGAAATTCTCGCCCGAAGCGGTAGAAGCCATGATGAAATATCAATGGAGAGGCAACGTCCGGGAATTAAAAAATGTAGTAGAAAGATTGCTAATTATGACTGAAGGAGATATAATAAATAAAAAAGATTTACCTGAGCAGATTAGAGGGGATAGTTACATTTATTTTCCAGAAGTTAAAAATATTAAGAGTTTAAAGGAATTTAGGTATTTAGCCGAGAAGAAATTCATTTTAGCCAAGCTAGAGGAGAATAATTGGAATATTTCTCAAACGGCCCGAGAGATTGACACTCCCCGTTCTAATCTGTATAAAAAATTAGAACATTATGGACTAAAAATAAAGGCTGGAGTAGGTGAGGTGGTTGCTCCTTCTTCTTCAAAAGAAGGGGAGGAAAGTCCGAACTCCAAAGGGCAGGATGGTCGCTAACAGCGACTCCGAGCAATCGGAGGAAAGTGCCACAGAAAAGAGACCGCCCTGTGGAAATAGGATGCAGCTTTTCCACGGAGCAAGGGTGAAAAGGTGAGGTAAGAGCTCACCGTCCTGGTGGTGACATCAGGAGCAGGGCAAACCCCATC
>CAZEQD010000080.1:0-7248 GCA_964514305.1 uncultured Eubacteriales bacterium | reverse complement strand
GAATTAAAAGAAATTTATGATTTAGAGCGTCTGACTGGGAAAATTTCAGTTCAGGCAGCCCATGCCAAGGATCTACTTTCCCTTAAAAAATCTTTAGAGCCTCTTCCCCAAATTCACTCTTTATTAGCAGCTTTTTCATCGGCTCGATTAAAACAGATTGGAAAAGAATGGGACAATGGCCAGGATATAGCTGAACTAATCGAGAAAGCTATTAAAGAAGAACCGGCCTTTCTTCTTACGGAAGGGGGGCTAATAAAAGATGGCTATCACCAAGAGCTGGATGAATTGAGGCAGATCAGCCGTTCCGGCAAAACCTACATTGCCAGTTTGGAAAAGAAAGAAAAAGAGAGGACGGGTATATCCTCCCTAAAGATTGGATATAATAAAGTCTTTGGCTACTATATTGAGGTTACCAATCCTAATTTAGCCTCAGTGCCTTCAGATTATATTCGTAAACAAACTCTGGCTAATAGTGAAAGATTTGTTACTCCAGAATTAAAGGAATACGAAGAAAAAATACTTAAAGCTGAGGAAAGAATAGCTGAGCTGGAGTATAATCTTTTTCTTGAGATAAGAGAAAATATTGCCTCCCAAGCATCCAGATTACAGAAGATTGCTTCTAATATTTCTAACCTGGATGTCCTCTCTTCTCTGGCTGAGCTTGCCTGCCAAAGAGGTTATTCTCGTCCTGAAGTTAATTCAGGAGAAAAAATTAGAATAATTGAAGGTCGCCATCCGATTGTCGAAGTCACCAATGAGGACCCTTTTGTTCCTAATGATACATATATGGATAGAAATCAGGATCAGATTTTAATCATTACTGGACCTAATATGGGAGGCAAATCAACCTATTTGAGGCAAGTAGCTCTCATTTGTATTCTAGCCCAGATGGGCTCTTTTGTCCCGGCTAAGGAAGCCTCTCTGGGCTTTGTAGACCGTATTTTCACCAGAATAGGAGCAATGGATTTTTTGAGCTGGGGCCAATCGACTTTTATGGTAGAGATGCTGGAAACAGCCAGCATTTTAAATAATGCCACTGCCAGAAGTTTAATCCTTCTTGACGAAATAGGCAGAGGAACTTCTACTTTTGACGGTCTGAGTATTGCTTGGGCGGTGGCTGAATATCTCCATGATAGGGAAGAGGCAAAACCCAAAACTTTATTTGCTACTCATTATCATGAATTAACCGAGCTGGCTCTGACCAGGCCCCGAATTAAGAACTACCATGTAATGGTTAAAGAATGGAAAGATGATGTGGTTTTTTTAAGAAAGATTAGACATGGTCCTTCAGATCAAAGCTATGGTCTTCATGTGGCTAAATTAGCAGGAATTCCGGACACTGTTATCGATAGAGCTAAAGAAATTCTATTTAATTTAGAAAAACAAGAACTGGATGAAAGAGGGCATCCTCGCTTGGCTTACCGCTCATCCAAGGCCAGAGATAAAGCTCAGCTTTTATTATTTAAGGAAGATAGGGAACGTCAGATGCTGGATGAGATCCTGGAAGAGATTGAAAAATGTGATCTTTCCTCCTTAACCCCTTTAGAAGCTTTAAACTTTCTTAACCAATTTAAAGAAAAGATTAAGAAAGCTAAAGCTAAGTAGTTCAATCAAACTAAAAGCTTAACTTTTCCTGTAGTTATAAAATATGAGAAATTTGCCAAAATTATAACTGGAAGAAAAGTCAAGAGCTTGGCTCTTTTAGAAGCAGATAATAAGAAATAAAAGAGCTTAGTTTAAAGCTGGTTATAGTTCAAAATCATCTTCGCCCTCTTCATCTTCATAATTTTCTCCATATCCCTGGTCTTCATCATAAGGAATTTCTCCTTCTTCTTCCATTCTTTTTTCAATAGCAGCTTCCCATTCTTCTTTGTCTTCGTAGCGTCTAATGTAATTAGAAGCAGAATCACTGTAACAAAGCTCAAGATAATCATCTTCGATTACACAGAAGATGGACATAAAATGGCCGGTTTGGAGATTGCCTACGGTTTCTTTTATGTCGGCTTCCTTTTTGAGGGAATCCAGGGTTAGCCAGCTTGAGACTTCGATTTCTTCCATTCCATACTCCCACCCCAAAAATATCAGGTTTTATTAAATTGTCAAGAGGTTAGAAAAAAAAATTAAAAAATTTTTAACTGGAAACATTCCCGGAGTCATAATGAGTGAAATTTCTCGCAAAGAAATAAAATTTGGTTTTGATTTCCATCCATCATCGCCAGAGACCTTCCTCTGCTATGGGCTTCGGAAAGATAGAAATCGTGCTCATATCCTATTGGATATTGCTTGTGTGATAGGGCCTGCAATCTGTAGGGTCTGCTGTCCTCAGCAGACCGTTTAATTATGAAACGGACCGCTCAGAGACCAGTCCCTACAGAAACTGCCCACCCATCACTGTGGGCTCGGCTGAAGGAGAATCACTGCCTATAAGTATGAGCTTCTTCATTATTAACTATCAGAGTTTTGGAGATGTCTACGGTCAATTTTTCTTGCTTGACATCTTGAGGCCTGGATATTTAAATAGGGGAGGGAGTAAAGACATGAAATGGGATAAATTAACTGTGATGACTCAAGAAGCATTTCAACTGGCTCAAACTAAAGCCGAAGAAATGGGCCATCAAGAATTGAAACCTGAACACCTGCTTTGGGCTTTTTTAAACCAGGAAGAAAATGTTGTTGTTTCTATTTTAGCCAAAATAGGAGTCAGCCCAGCTAAAATTAAAGATGAATTGGAGAGAGCTCTGAGCAGTTTTCCTCAAGTAAAAGGTGCCGGTGAGATATATCTTTCCTCTTCATTAAGAGGCATAATAAATGAAGCCCAAAAGGAAGCTGATAAACTCAAAGATGAATATATCTCAACTGAACATTTTTTATTGGCATTTATAAGGGATAATACATCTGAGGTCGGCCGTATCCTAAGGGAAAATGGGGTCAGCCAAGATATATTTTTAAAGGCATTGAGAGAGATTAGAGGCAGTCAGCGAGTAACCGATGCTCAGCCTGAAAGCAAATACCAGGTCCTCCAGCGATACGCCCAGGACATCACGGCTCTGGCCAGGCAGGGGAAAATAGACCCGGTTATTGGCAGAGAGGATGAAATAAGAAGAGTAATCCAGGTTTTGTCCCGGAGAACAAAGAATAATCCAGTGCTTATTGGCGAGGCCGGAGTGGGTAAAACAGCCGTTGTCGAAGGCCTAGCTCAGCGTATTGCCAATGGAGATGTGCCTCAGTCTTTAAAAAACAAAAGGCTCATTGCCCTGGACATTGGGGCTTTGATAGCCGGCACTAAATACAGAGGGGAATTTGAAGATAGACTAAAAGCGGTTTTAAAAGAAATAAAAGAGTCGGAAGGAGAGATTATTCTCTTTATTGATGAACTTCACACTATTATCGGAGCTGGGGCAGCCGAAGGAGCAGTTGATGCCTCCAATATGCTCAAGCCCTCTTTGGCCAGAGGAGAGTTGCGCTGTGTCGGGGCTACAACTCTCAATGAGTATAAAAAATACATTGAAAAGGATGCTGCCTTGGAGAGAAGGTTTCAGCCCGTTTTTGTCGGGGAGCCTTCGGTCGAAGAGACTATTTCCATTTTAAGAGGCTTAAAGGAGAAGTATGAAGTTCATCATGGAGTAAAAATAAAGGACTCGGCTTTGATAGCTGCAGCTACCCTCTCCAGCCGCTATATAACTGAGCGTTACCTTCCTGATAAAGCAATTGACTTGATTGATGAGGCTGCTTCTCGAATCAGAATAGAAATTGATAGTATGCCTGAAGAAATAGATGAGCTGGAAAGAAGGATAACTCAACTTGAAATTGAGAAGCAGGCTTTAAAGAAGGAAAAAGATAAAGGGGCCCGCGAGAGATTGGAAAAGTTGAACCAGGAGCTTGAGAATCTTAAAGAGAAAAGCCACTCCCTTAAAGCCCGCTGGCAGAAAGAAAAAGAGATGATTGAGACAATGAATAAATTGAAGGAAGAAGTAGATAACCTTAAGGTTGAAGAGCAAAGAGCCGAAAGGAGAGGTGATTTAGAAAAAGTGGCAGAGATCAGGTATGGGCGGTTAATTGCCACTCAAAAGAAAATAGAGGAGGTAAGCAGGAAACTGGCTGAGCTCCAAAAAAAGGGAAAAATGCTCAAGGAGGAAGTGGATGAGGAGGACGTAGCTGAAGTTGTCTCCAAGTGGACAGGCATTCCCGTTTCTAAAATGCTGGAAGGAGAAGTGGCCAGACTGGTCAAAATGGAATCCAAGCTGGCTCGAAGAGTGATAGGACAGGATCAGGCTTTAAGAGCTGTGGCTGATACCATTAGACGGGCGCGGGCTGGCATTCAAGATGCATCCAGGCCGCTGGGCTCATTTATTTTCCTTGGTCCAACAGGAGTGGGTAAAACCGAACTGGCCCGGGCTTTAGCTGAATTTCTCTTTGACGATGAAAAGGCCATGGTCAGGCTTGATATGTCCGAGTATATGGAAAAGCATACCGTTTCCCGATTGGTAGGAGCTCCTCCTGGTTATGTGGGTTATGAGGAGGGCGGCCAGCTGACAGAGGCCATTAAAAGAAGGCCTTATTCAATTATTCTTCTGGATGAAATAGAAAAAGCCCATCCCGATGTTTTCAATATCCTGCTCCAAATACTGGATGATGGTCGCTTAACTGATGGCAAAGGAAGGACAGTGGATTTCAGAAATACCATCATTATCATGACTTCTAATTTGGGTAGCCATCTCATCAAAGAACTGAGCCATGATTACCAGCAGATGGAAAAAGAAGTAAAAGCTATATTAGAAAAGCATTTCAGACCTGAATTTCTTAACCGGGTTGATGAGATAATAATTTTTAGACCTCTTTCTCTTGAAGTTATCCTTCAAATTGTCGACCTCCAGATAAAAGAACTAAGGAAGAGACTGCAGGAGAAAAAAATTGATATAGAGCTCAGTCTAGAGGCTAAAAGATTATTAGCAGAGAAAGGATATGATCCTGTCTATGGAGCCCGGCCGCTGAAAAGGACTATCCAGCGGGAAATTCAGAATCCGCTGGCTTTGAAGATTCTGGAAGGCCAGTACAGCGAAGGAGATAATGTCAAAGTTGATGTTAATCAAAATAAAGTGCTTGTCTTTAGTAAAAGATAAGATAACATAAAGGGGAGAAAAAATGGAGGAGAAAGTAAAAAAGGCCCTCGAAGAAATAAGGCCCAATCTTAAAGCGGATGGAGGGGATGTTGAGCTGGTCGAAGTGACTGAAGAGGGGGTGGTCAGAGTCCGGTTTTTAGGTGCCTGTGAAGGCTGCCCTATGAGGGAGATAACCTTAACCCAGGGAATTACCAAATTCTTAAAGAAAAGAATTCCAGAAATAAAAAAAGTGGAGGCTGTTTAGGTTAGAAGAAGGATCCTAAATAATTTGATTTTGGAAGCATTTCCAAAACCGTGATGAGTGAAAGTTTTAACAAAGAAATGAAATGTAGCCGCTCACAGTTCTGGAATGCTTACTTTGATTTGAAATAAATATAAAATTGTAGTAAAAAAGGATAAATTCGAGGAGGTGAACATGAAAAAAGCAAAATTGATGCTTTCAGTAGTTACTTTTATTGTCTTTCTCAGTTCTTTAGCTTTAGCTAACGGTTTAAACCTGAACAGTCTTGGTTCCAGAGCCTTGGCCATGGGTGGAGCTTTCGTTGGTTTGGCCGATGATTTTAGTGCCATTTTCTGGAATCCAGCCGGAATAGCCCAGTTCAAACAGCAGTCTTTCGGTTTTTACGGAACAGGGATTATGCCTTCTAGCAAGTATAAGATGGATGTGCCTGTTCCCGGAGTCGGTACTTTGACCATGGTTAATGCTAAGAGCAAAAGTAAGACTTATTTGGGTGGACTAGCTGCTTATTATTACCCTGTTAATGAGAAGATGGTGGCTGGCTTTGGAGTTTACAGCCCTTCTGGCCTGGGAGCTGATTGGAATGGGGCTGACTTTGCCTCGATTTCTGAAGGTGGAACATATAAGTGGATAAGTTCTATTGGCATGATAACTTTTTCTCCAGCTTTAGCTTATAAGATTAACGATAATTTCTATGTAGGTGGAGCTCTGAACATAAATTATGGATTTATGGACATTGCTATGCATGCAGGAACAGCCACAGTTCCTCTTCCTACCCCTCCCTATTTTATGGAATTAGATCTTGGCCAGTATGAAGAAAATATGAAAGGCTGGGGTTATGGAGCGACTTTTGGGATATTGGTTAAGCCCAGTCCTAAAGTTAGCTTTGGAGCCACTTACCGGACTGCCTCTAAAATTAAGTTTTCTGGTGATGCCTCTATCTCTAACCTTTCCCTGATGGGAGCTAACGATACTTCTGATCTTGAGCGGGAAGTTACCTGGCCGATGTGGTTTGCGGCTGGAGTAGCCTTTAAACCTCTTGATAATTTAACTATAACCGGAGATGTGCAGTGGACCCAGTGGTCAAAAATTGATGTTATGGAAACTGATTTTAAAGACCCCTTCTGGGCAGCCATGATGGCTCAGAGCGGAGATGATGCCCGGAAGATGTACTGGGATGATGCTACCCAGGTGCGATTTGGAGCAGAATACAGGATAGAAAACCTGGCTGTTCGCGGTGGTTTTTATATTGACCCTTCTCCAGCTCCTGATAGAACAATGAACGTCCTTCTTCCCAATTATGATTTTAATGTCCTCACTTTTGGCCTGGGGTATTCTCTCAATGGACTGCAGCTTGACTTTGGCTTTGAATATTTGATGGGTAAAGAAAGAGAGGTTCCCTTTGAGAAGACAATAATGGATCCCAATTGGGAATCAGCCATGCCCGGTGTTTATAATATGAATATAGCCGTTCCCAACATTTCCATCAGCTATAAATTTTAAGAAAAGAAGCTTAATTGTTTGACCTCTTTTAGAGGAAGAGGATATTTATGACTGATCAGTCCTAAAGCTATTTTTAGCTGGCAGAGAATAAATCGAAGTTTGAAAAAATATTATCCCGTTCCGCCCAAATTTCCAGCTGCTGCCTTTAATTATATATTTTGATAAAAGAGAAAAAATTCCAAAGGAGACTAGAATGAAAGTTCGTAAGGCTGTTATTCCGGCGGCTGGCTATGGCACCCGTTTTCTGCCCGCTACCAAGTCCCAGCCTAAGGAGATGCTGGCTGTAGTGGATAAACCGCTCATTCAGTATTGCGTTGAAGAAGCGGTTCAGGCAGGAATTGAAAATATTGCCGTCATTGTGAGCCGGGGGAAATCTTCAATTGAGGA
>CAZEQD010000079.1:0-7305 GCA_964514305.1 uncultured Eubacteriales bacterium | reverse complement strand
TCGCCCCCATTTTTAATGCTGACGGTAATGAAAAAATAAGCCCGGCTAACCGCCGGAATCAGGTTGGTCCAGAGAAAGGAGTAGGAGTTCGTTACAACGGCCAGAACCTTGACCTCAACCGGGACAGCATGAAACTGGAAAGCTATGAACTTAGGGGCTTAGTCAAGAGTGTTCTCAGGCGCTGGGACCCGCTACTTCTGGTCGACTGTCATACCACCAATGGCTCTTACCACCAGGAACCGGTCACTTATTCCTGGCCTTTAAATCCCAACGGTGATTTAGCCATAATAAGCTACACTAGAGACTTAATGCTCCCGGCAATCAGCCGCATTCTTAAAGAAAAATACAAGACCCTCTCTATCCCCTATGGAAATTTTGTTGACTTTCGCTCGCCAGAAAAAGGATGGCGTACTTTTAGCCATCTCCCCCGCTTTCTTACTAATTATATGGGCCTCCGTAACAGACTGGCTATCCTCGATGAAAACTATGCTTATGCAGACTTCAAGACCAGAGTCATGGCCTGCTATAGTTTTTTGCGTTCAATTCTCGACTACTGCTCTGAGCACAAAGCCGAAATTGTCAAGCTTACGACTGAGGCAGATAGGAGAACTATTAAGCAAGGACTTAATCCTAACTCTCAATATACTTTTGGTGTTGAATTTGAGACCAAACCTCTTCCCCAAAAAGTCACTATCCTCGGTTGGGAAATGGAGGTTATTCCCCGTAAACAGGGCTGGCCCCTGCTAAAAAAGACTGAGAGGAAAAGAACTTTCGTCCTTCCTTATTTTGCTGAATTCGTTCCCAAGAGATCTGTCCCCTTGCCTTATGCTTACCTCATCCCTATTTCCGAGGTTAAAATAGAAAGGATACTTGCCCGGCACGGGCTTTTAGTGGAAAAATTGACTGAACCGGTTTCTTTAGAAGTCGAGGCTTTCCGTCTTAAAGAAATAAAGGGAGCCACCAACCTCTATCAGGGACACCGTCTTAATTCAATTAAAGGGGAGTATTTCAGGGAAAACAAAGAATTTCCGCCTGGAACACTGTTTATCACTACAGCTCAGCCCTTAGGCCGACTGGCCGCTTATCTCCTTGAACCAGAAAGCGATGATGGCCTTTTAGTCTGGAATTTTTTCGACCGCTATCTCGTCTCTCAATGGCGGCAACAACCTCAGGTATATCCTATCTACAAACTAAGGCAGCCGGTTAATATAACCAAGGTAAAGGTGGAAGAAAAGGATTAATTATTTATATTTCTTTTTGGGTGCAACCAAGAATTTTCCACAGTTCTCACAAATATAAATATCATTACTGCCTTCAATGGCCGAGCTCATCTGAGTGGACACATTGATATTGCAGCTTTGACAGGCTCCATCGACTACTTCAGCCACGGCATAGCCGTATTTTTCCATCAGCCGGTCAAACCTATCGAGGAGAGCCTCATCCAACTCTTCTCTTATCAAATTAGCTTTCTTTTCCAGTTCTTTCAGCTGCTTTTTATTGGCCTTTCTTTTCTTAAGCTCTACTTCCTGTAGTTTCTGGAGAAGGCTGGCTTGATTTATTATCTTATCTTCCCCAGGAAGCCTTAGTTCTACTTGAGATAGAACTTTATAAAGCTCAGCTTTAGATTTGGCTTCAAATATTTTTTTTCTGAAGTCAGATTTTCTTAGATATTGGGCTAAGCCAGCGAAAAGATGATTGAAAAGGCCAGGTATGGATGGATTCCAGATAACCAGAATGATAAGGTGAACTTTTTTGTTATCAACTGCTTCAAAATCAATCCCATTTTTAGAGCGGCCTACAGCTACAGCTATATTCCCACCTGTATTGACCCGGGCATGAGGCAGGGCTACCTGATGGCCAATAGCTGTTGATTCCAGTCTTTCGCGGTCAACAATCCTGGTCAGAATAAGCTCTCTGTTTTTGATTAACTTTTGCTTAATTAAAATATCGAGAAGTTCTTCCAAAGCCCCAATCTTATCTTTGGCCTTAAGGTTAAATATAATTCGAGAGGGCTTTAAAAAATCAGCAAAATGAGTACTTTTAAAAGAACTTATCATCACAACAGCTCGATTATTCTAACATAAAAATTCTGTTGTTAATAGTTTTAAATTAAAAAATTTAGCATCCTTATTTTCTTTATCTTATGGTCAATACTGGTTTTCCCAATCTTTCCTCTTCCACATGAATACCCAAGCCGGGACCAGCCGGAACACTGAGAAAGCCTTGTTTTCTGTGGGGAGCATCATCGGCCAGATGAAGATCATTATAACTGTTGAAATCAGTGGAAGTGAACAAAAATTCAGGTTTTGTACTGGCTACTAAGTGAGCAATAGTAGCTGTGGTTAAATCCCCTCCCCAGCTATCTTCTATGGTCATAACTATCCCTAGCTTCTCGCATAGATCTCGAATTAGCCGGGCCTTGGTTAGGCCGCCGAGACGAGATATCTTGAGGTTAACCACATCCATAGCCTGCTGCTGGTAAGCCCTGAGCAAGGGCTCTACCCCAGTTATAACTTCGTCCAAAACAAAAGGCAAGTCAGTATGCTGGCGAACAGCCAGACATTCTTCAAAAGTGGGACAGGGCTGCTCCAGATAAAAGTCTTCTCCTTTTAAAGAATTGGCCAGGCGAAGGGCCTGATGAGGCTGCCAGCCCGTATTAGCATCAGCTACCAGAATATCTCCAGAATGGATGACCTCCAGGGAAGCCTTTATTCGTTGAATATCATCATCAGGTTTGCCTCCAACTTTAAGCTGAAAACGGCGGTAGCCTTCCTCCCTGAAGCGAGCTACATCCTCAGCCATTTCCTCCGGCCTTCCTTGAGAAATGGCTCGGTAAAGGGGGTATTCTTCTAGAAGCCGGCCTCCAAGGAGTTCTGCCACCGACAGGCCTGAAGCCTGCCCTAAAATATCCCAACAGGCAATATCAAGAGAAGCTTTGACATAGTTATGTCCGCCTAAAGCAAAATCCATCTGCCTGTTAATGATTTTGATCTGGGTGGGATCCTGGCCGAGCAAAGATGGACCAACTTCTTTAATGCCACTGGGAATCCCCCGGGAGAAAGCTTCCATGTAAGCAGAACCCAAGGGGCAGGCTTCGGAAAATCCCTTAATCCCTTCATCTGTAGTTATCTTGACGATAGTGCTCAAGAAGGAGGATACAGCGTGGCCTCTAGACCAAGCATACTTTTCATCCAGAAGTTTATAACTAACTTGATAAACATCAATCTGTTTAATTTTCATGATTTCTCCCAATCAAATTTTTTTCACCATTTTAGTACTTCTTAAAATTTAGACATGGCAGCTCTTAATAATTTATCTCCCTCATATACTCCGATTTCATTATTAACTGGATAATAACTTTTTACATATCTCTCCTGGACGTTAAATTACCAATGGACATCTCTTATAAAATTAGCAGCCTGCAAAAACTTCCCTCTTGCCATTGAATTAACCAACTTCTAGTGTTCCTTTGTGGATGACTCCCTCCATTCTTTTATCCATGGTGACAAAACCCTCCATTTCAAGCCGGACAAGGGCGTCCCGAAGAGTAGTTCGGCTGACACCTATTTTTTTACAAGTTTAATCCATGTTAATAATTGATCCCGGACGAATTTCTCCCTTTTTCATTTGAAACCTATGATATTCATAAATCTGATTTTTTAAAGAGACCAAATTAAAAAGACCTCCCTTAAACATTTTCAAACTAACTTAGTTAATTTTTATACTTTGTTCGTTTGAAAAATATAACAAATAAATCAACTGAGAACAAGATTAAAACGGATAGTGTACAATTTTGTTCGCAACTTTTGCTGATAATTATTAATACTTACAGCCTCATGAATTCTTCCTAATAATTATTTACAGGTTCCATCCTCCCCCCACTGACGCTTTCTCCAATCCTGGGCAAGCTTACGAAAATGCGGATCTGCGTGTTCAAAAAAAATCTTATATGATTGACAGAAATGATTGAGATTATTGTCAGATGGAAGCCGAAGACGGTCTTTTGGACAGCCACCATAACAGAATTTCAGCCACGGGCATTTCTGGCATGCTTCTGGCAAATTGGCTTTCCTGTTTCCGAACTCATGTTGCCGCTTTGAATTTAACATGTTGATTAAATTACTTTCCATCACATTTCCCAGCTTCCATTCGGGATCAACAAAAAAATCACAGGAATAAACATCTCCATTATGCTCTACTACAACATATACTCCGCATTCTGACATTAAAGCACAGTCTGGCGGTTCCATATCAACATAGCGAAAAAATAGAGAATCAAAAAGCCGAACTGAGGTTGTTGGTTTATCATTCACAAAATCAGTCAGCCATAAATCAAAAACTCTACACAAAAATTTTCCATATTCCAGAGGCGGAGCAGAAAAGGAAGCTACTCTCTTCGGATCACCCGGGTCTGTTTCAAAACAAGGAATAAACTGCATGTAGCTTAAACCCATTTCTTTAAGAAATCCATATATTTCCTCAGGAAAACGGACTGAATAATCATTAACAACAGTTAAAGCATTGACAGCTACACCTGAATCTAAAAGAAGCTTGGCCTTATCTACCACTTTTGACCAAGAACCCTGGCCATTTTTTAACTTCCGATAACGGTTGTGAACATGTTTAGGTCCGTCCAAAGATATGCCTACCAAAAATTTATATCTCTTCAAGAATTTGGCCCAATTTCTATCAATCAAAAGTCCATTGGTTTGTAAGCCATTCCCTACCAATTGATTATAGCCATAACGCTGTTGAAATCTGATTGCCTTCTCATAAAAAGCAACCCCCATAAGAGTCGGTTCTCCTCCTTGCCAAGCAAAGGAAATTTGGTCTTCAGATTGGGTCATCGCTTGCCTGATAGTTTCTTCAAGTATATCTTCTCTCATTCGATGTTTCTTAGTCTTGGAGAATAACTTTGCTTTTTTCAGGTAGAAACAGTAAGTACAAGCCATATTACAATCTGGACCCGCGGGCTTTATCAAGATGGAATTTAGCCGTTTCAAAAAATATTGCATATCAATTCTTCCTATCCATGGCCAATATATAGCCAAAACAAAATAAAACAATTATTTGTCTTCATTCAAAAGCGGGTCATTTCTGATAATAATTTGGCCAGTGTACATTTGGTTATCAACCTTCATTGTAAGCTTATATTGTCCTGGTCTAGCCTCAGGCCCCTGGAGACGGGGAGTAAATCGTCCTCCAATTTTTCTCACCAGTTCCTACCCAAATGATATCCGGATTCTTCTCAAAAATAGCAACATCTCCTATTGAAGAGGAACCATAGTGGTCAAAAATTGGCATCCAAGTAATTCCAGTATTGGTTGATTTCCAGACTCCACATGAGGCTGAGGCAACCAGCACAAAAGTAAAATCTCTGTCCAGAGCTTCAATATCGGAAATACGACCGTTGGTATTGGCAGGTCCAATGTTGCGCCATGAAAAATCCTTTATGAGATTTTTCTCCAAAGATTGGGCAAAACTCAGGCTATTAATTATCGCCAGCCCTAAAAATAGAAAAACTAGAGTAATAACTGATTTAAACTTCTTAACCAATTCACTCCTCCCTATTGAATAAATCATATAAAAATATTGAGATTCGTTCAATTATTCCCTGATAACTTTTTTAGCCAAGAAGGTCGGGTGGAGAAGCTTATAGACTGGATAATCTCTATATCCTCGCCCCCATTCAGGAACAAGATAGCGGTCAAAAAAATTCCAGACAAAAAACCCATCATCGCTTTCAGGCTCAAGGAGATAAGCAACCACATTAGCCAGGGGCTGAGCAGTGCCGATAAAAAGGGTACCAGCAGGAAATTCTTTCTTTTCGAGTCTATATTCACCTTTGACTGTATTAAGACGATGGCCTTGATAAATTCGATCTTGACTCTTTATTTCTTTAATCTTAAAAGATTGGACTTCTAAGGTTACAGACCTTGTCAATCTTTCTACTACAATCCCATGCTGGAGAAGTTTTTCTTTAACCTCAGGAAAGGAAAAAGGAATAAGATAAGCATAGGGAAATTGAACCGTTCTTTTGGCAATATAGTTGCAATAATAAGGCGGGTGATAGGTTCTTTTTTTATCTATTATTTTGACTTGGGGCCAGTTCCCGGATTTTTTAGTAACTTTCATTTCATAACCCAGGATAGTTAATTTCTTGGCCATCGGCTTCAAGTCATATTTAACAGCAAATGTATCTTTGGGAGAGGGATTCAATCCTCTTAAAATTGTCTTCCGGTCTGCCTGAGCAATTAACTTCTTTATTTCATTTTTATGGGCCGAGCAGTAATCTAAAATTGATTTAAGAAAATGATAGCATCCATAAACTCTGGTTTTAAAATCTGTGTAAGGGTAATTCTCATTGAGAATAGCCAATCGATTCCTGAGCCCGATATAATTAGTGATATACCGGGGTTGAGGTCCTAAAGTCTGCCAGCCCTTATCTGGATTTTTAACATCCATAAAATCCCCATGAGGGATAGAAAGAATCTTATATTTTTTCTTCAAGATGTGGCTAATGGCTGACATCATTTCATCCCTCAGGTAAGCAATAATCGAACTATCCCCATTAGGATTAAGCCCCCAAACATAGGTTACAGGCTCTCGATGATAAGAGCCGTTATGAGTATGTCCATCAAAAAACAACACCGGGTCCCAACGGCAGAGGACATTCTGGACGAGCCCTCTTACTTCTGGAGTTTCCAGCTTCATAGCATCTCTATTTAAATCCAGGTACTGGCCGTTATAACGCACACCAACTCCTTCTTCTGGACCATGTTGATTCCGGCGGTTCTCCGGGCTTATCTTTTCATTACCATCGGCATTAAAGATAGGAGCCATCAGGATAACCAGCTTATCCAAATAAGGCGGACTCTTGGCCAAGACAATATCCCTGGCTAGCATCAACGATGCCTCTTTAGCTTCTACTTCCCCAGCGTGGATATTAGCCTCGATATAAATGACAGCCCGGTCATCACCCTTAAGATCAAGTGGAGAAGAAGGAGGAGGATCACCGATAATAAGCAAGGGAACATACCGTCCCTCAGCACTGAAACAAAGTTTTTCTACCCGGAGACGATTACTTTGTTGCTGAAGACTATGAATAAAGTTAATGACATCAGCATAGCGCGATGTGGCCTTAAACTGGCTTGACTCTGCTAGCGTCAAAGGTTTCTGTTGAGCGGGTAAATAAGAAATTCCAACTAAGAGCAACAAAAAAACCAAGCTAAAACATAAAAAACAAAATTTCTCACCCTTGCTCATGATTCTCTCCTTCTCTGGATTATTATTTTGCATTTAAAC
>CAZEQD010000078.1:0-7328 GCA_964514305.1 uncultured Eubacteriales bacterium | reverse complement strand
TTCTTATGATAAGGCCTGGGCCTTGATTAAATTAATAATGTAGGGACCGTTCTCCTACTGGTACGTCATCTTATAAAAGGTCTTATGGAAAGGAGGTTGGATGAATATTATTGAATGTTTAAAAAATCCGTCTCTTTTAATTGGAATTTTTTCTTTGATATTTATTTTTCCCTTAATGCTTAAAGCCCAATCGATTTACAAAAATGTTCCGGCTGAAATCGATGTTAAAGCTCATTATTTAATCTTTCTCCACGGGCAGATTGTTGAAAATCTGGGCACGCGTCCAACTTCCCCTCAATTTGGTGTTTATGAATATCAAAAAATTTTAGAGGCTTTTAAAGATAAAGGTTTTGTGGTAATCAGTGAGGCTCGGCCTAAAAATACAGATGTCTGGAAATATGCCCAGAAGGTTAAAGCTCAGGTAACCAAACTCATACAAGCTGGCGTTCCCCCTTCAAATATTACTATTGTCGGTGCTTCCAAAGGTGGGGTTATTGCCACCCTGGCCTCCGGATCCTTAAAGAATAAAGAACTTAATTTTGTCCTTATTGCCTGCTGTAATCAGAGATTTATGCAATCGCTATTTGAGCGTGGCTTTTATCTCTGGGGAAATGTTCTTTCCATCTATGATACGAGTGATCAGTGGGCAGGTTCCTGTCAGAAATTATTCGAGGCTTCTTCAAATCACGGCCTTAGCCGCCACAAGGAAATTAAGCTAAGCCTTGGTTTGGCTCACGGCTTTCACTTCCGCCCTCTGCCTGAGTGGGTTGAACCAGTGGTCGCCTGGGCCAAAAGCCAGAAATAAGCTATTTAATGCCGGCCGCCGTGGACCATTTTTCGGCCGTGCTCCATAATAGGCAGCATGAGGCGGGTGCAGAGGCTGGCGGCTTTAACCGAGCCAGGAAAATTGACGATAATAGTTTTTCCCTTCAAACCGCTGTAGCCTCGAGAGAGAACTGCATTCTTTGTCTCTTTATAAGATTCGCGTCTTAACATTTCACTTATACCTGGAATTTCCTTATCGCAGATTTCCTCTGTTACCTCTGGAGTAATATCCCGGGGTGAGAGGCCGGTTCCACCGGTAGTAAAAATATAATCCTGGTCAAGGTTGTCGAGGAGGGCTTGACGGACTGCTTCTTTATCATCAGGCACAATTTTCATTCTAACTTTAGCCTGAAGAGCGCTGGCTTCGATGATTTCCTTGATTTTTGGTCCTGAAAGATCTTCGTATTCCCCGCGGAAAGCTCTATCAGAGATGGTAATAACCGCTACTTCCAGCATGGATGATACCTCCTTTTTTTACCCTGGCAAAAATGCCCATAGTGATCATAATGCAGTATCCGAGCGTATAATATATTGCACAGGGATTCTGACATTCTATGCCAATTTGAGTTATTTCCAGCTCTGTCTGTCCAATGTGAATAATTCCTCCGATTTTGGCCTTTGTCCAGTCTATTCCCCTGGTTACTATGTTTTCGCTGAAAGCTCCTGGCTTAAGCTCAAGGCCTTCCTGCCGAATTTTATCCACAGCTTCCCCAGCCAGGAAAGAAACCTGACGGTGCGAGCGGCCGGCGTGAGAATCACCTTCAATCCCGAAATTTTCAATAAGCCGCACTTCAGCTACCTCTTTTTTTTGGACGCCTTTTTTGACTGAGATACACAAAGCTTCAACTTTGAATTTCACTTTTCTTTTTCTCCAGCAGATGAATATCACTAATAACCATTTTATCATCGACAGCCTTGCACATATCGTAAATAGTCAGACAGGCTGCTGCCGCTCCTGTCAGCGCTTCCATTTCTACTCCTGTTTTTCCTTGGCATCGAACTTTTACTGAAGTTTTAATAAAATCCTTTTTGACTTCAAACTGGACATCGACGTGACTGAGTGGAATATTATGACAGAGAGGGATGAGGTCTGATGTTTTTTTAGCAGCACTGATGGCTGCTACCCTGGCCACGACTAAAACATCTCCCTTTTTAATCTGAAGCCCTTGAATGAGCCTAATAGTTTGAGGCTGAAGATATATTTTGCCTGTGGCCAGAGCTTCCCTATGAACGATTTGCTTAGGGCTGACATCGACCATTCGAGCTTCTCCTGAAGAAGTGACATGAGTTAGTTTTTTCATTTTTAACCTCCAATCTCCCAGTTGCCCCTGGTGGTGCAGCCTAACCCATATCGAGGCTTATTGAGGATCGTCTTTTTGAGAACGTCAGTTATGTTTTTACCGGTAACAGAAAATTCCAGGTCAGAAAAAAGGCAGGGCTTCAGCTTGCCATCAGCAGTAAGCCTGATGCGGTTGCATTGGCTGCAGGGCAGAGGCCTTTCTGCTTCATAAGTAGCCTGGTGAAGGCTTTGGTGGTCGTCTAAAAAATAATGGTTAATGCGCTGCAACTCAAGATTCTTTTTCTGACAAAAAGCCGCCATTTCCGGTACACACTTTATATTAATTCCTGGTAAAAGAACCATATTGATTTTTGTCCTTTTAAAGCCAGCTTCGAGAGCAGCCTCAATTCCGGCTAAAACTCTATTAACATCTCCACCTCGGGTAATATATTTATAAAGCTCAGGATCCAGGGCATCCAAAGAAATATTAAGCCTATCAAGGCCAGCTTCCTTTAGCTCGAAGGCCATGGGGTCCAGAAGCACCCCGTTGGTTGTCATCGAAACTTCTCGTATGCCTTCTATAGCTTTTAGCTGACTTATTAAAAAGGTTATGTTTTTTCTGATCAACGGTTCGCCTCCAGTCAGCCGGATTTTATAAATTCCTAATTTGGCTGCTTCCCGTACAATTTGGATAATTTTTTCATAAGAGAGGATTTCCTTAGCTCTTTTTAGCTTTATGCCTTTTGGCGGCATACAGTAGATACATCTCAAATTACAGCGATCAGTAACTGATATTCTCAAGTAAAAAATCTCACGATTAAATCTGTCTAACATAGACTGTGCTCCCGGTAGCAATTTTTTCCTGGCCTCTGGGCAGGCAGATTAAACCATTGGCTTTAGTTAAGGCATGAATATGGGCTGAGCCATGATAGGGGATTGGGTAAACCTGCCCATCTTTATAAACCACAGGATAATAAGCTGAACGCTCGCTTCTTTTACGCTGGATTTCCTGACTCATAGTGCCCTTTATTACGAGAGGCTGCCACTCATGACCCATCATTCTCAGAAGCAGAGGTTTAATAAATAATTCGAAAATAACAAAGGTGGAGACAGGATTGCCAGGAACGCCAAAAACAAAAGTTCTCCCTCTGGTGCCAAAAACAGTTGGTTTGCCTGGCTTAACGGCAATTTTTTCGAAATGAAGCTTTACTCCCAGCTCTTTAAGCACTGGAGGAACATAATCAAAATCGCCGACTGAAACCCCACCTGATATAAGAACGATATCGCAAATCTCCAGCAGCTTTTTTATCCAATAGCGTATTTCCTGAGGATTGTCTACTGCTGTCTGCCTGCTTTTGACCAGGGCTCCTGCCTGGATGACCTGGGCTGATAAAGAAAAAGTATTGCTGTCGTAAATCTGTCCTTTTTTCAGTTCCTGGCCCGTCTGGATGATTTCTGAACCAGTGGTAATTATTCCTACCTCTGGCTGTCGAAAAACTTTTATTTTAGTAAGCCCCATGGAGGCAGCCACAGCTATTTCTTGAGGCCGCAGCCTGGAGCCTTTGGTTAAAACCAAATCGCCTACACTAATGTCCTCACCTTGAAAACATATGTTTTGATTGTTGTCTTGGCCTATGATGGTCATATAGCCATCAGCTTCTGAAGTTACTTCTTTTATGATTACCCGGTCAGCCCCTTCAGGAAGCATGCCTCCAGTCATAATTTTGGCGCATTGCCCTTTGCTGAGAGCTCTATGGGGAACATAACCCGCCGGAATTACCTCTACAATTTGGAACCGCTCTGAATTGTCATCTGAACGGAGGGCATAGCCGTCCATGGCCGATTTGGGAAAGGGCGGCATATCAATAGATGAGATTATGTCCTCAGCTAAAATCCTGTGAAGTGCTTTCTCAAGAGGAATTTCCTCTACCTCAGGATAGGTTTTCATGCTCTCCAAAATTTTTGAAGCTTTTTCCATTGTAATCATTTTGTCTCCTTCAGTGCTGAAAAACTTTAATAGAGATAGTCTTAAAAGTGACCCATATTTCATCCCCAGCAGTCAGGTTCATTTCCAAATAGCTTTGGTAAGTTATATAAACATGAAGGACAGGACCGATATCAACCAGAACCTCAATAAAACTGGGCCTATGGATTAGTTTTATTACTTTGCCCAAAAAGCAGTTTCGGGCTGAAGAAAGAATTCTTGTTTTAGAAAGTATAATATCATTGGAGCGGATGGCGATATAAGCCGAGGAGGCTTGTTTTAAAGGAGTGGTAATTTTAGCCCCTGAAACATTCATTTTGGAATTTTTTATTTCCCCTGAAAAGACATTTTTATAGCCTAAAAAATCTGCGGCAGCTCTGGTCTTGGGATTGCTGAAGATTTTCTCCGGCTGTCCGATTTGAATGATTCGGCCCTTAATGAGCAGGGCTATTCTATCTCCTAAGGCTAAAGCCTCTTCAAAATCATGAGTGACGTGGATAAAAGTGGCCTTGTAACGGCGGTGAAGCTTTATTAACAGACGTTGGATTTTATATTTGGTGCTCAAATCTAGGGCAGCCGTGGGCTCATCCAGCAGGAGAACAGCAGGCTTTAGAATTAAAGCCCTAGCAATAGCTACCCTCTGTTTTTCTCCACCTGAAAGGGAAGTTACCTGGCGGTGGAGAAGATGAGAAATGCCAACCAGATCGGCCATCTTTACCACTTCGTCTTCAATTTTTTCTTTATCTGCTTTTTTTATTTTCAAGCCGTAGCCAATGTTGTTGAAAACATCGAGATGAGGAAAGAGCATGTAATCCTGGTAGATGAGACTTATTTTTTGGCCATCAAGACCGCTAATTTGACCTGAATCCGGTTTGGTAAGCCTGGCCAGCATCTCCAGAATGAGAGTTTTCCCGGCGCCGCTGGGACCCAGAATAACAAAGTATTCACCTGACTGAATTTCAAAGTTGAGATTTTTTATTTCAAAATCATCATACCTTTTTTGGAGATTTTCTACCCTAATCATCTTTTATCTTCCAATGCTCTGAGAATTATGAAAATAACCAAGCTGATGATAATCAAAAGGGCAGCTACGGGTAAGGCATATTTAAGGCCGTAATTCTGGAAACGTTCAAAGATAAGCACAGGAGCTGTCATAGGATGATAGGCCAGGATGACTACGGCTCCAAATTCTGATATTCCCCGGGCCCACATCATGATTGAACCAGAAATGATCGATTTCTTAGCCAGGGGAAGAGTTATAGTAGAGAAGGCTTTCCAGGGTGAGGCACCAAGGGTAATGGCTGTTTTTTCATAGCGGATGTCGACCATTTTAAAGCCTTCCTTGGCACTGTTAACTAAAAAAGGAACTGAAACAAATATCATGGCCAAAGTGATCGAGGCTTCATTGCCAACCAGATTTATGCCAGTCAGCCGGGTAAAAAGCGAGTGGCGGCCCCAGGCCATAAGCAGGGCAATGCCGGCTGCTGTGTGGGGGATTACTATTGGAATGTCAATCAGGCCTTCGATTATTTTTTTTCCGAAGAATTTGGCCCGCGCCAGAAAATAGGCAAGAGGCACTCCCAAAAAGATCCCAGCCAAGGTTGACCAGAAGGAAGCTCTTAAAGTCAAAAAGATTGAGCCTATAACTTCTTTCTGGGTAGCACTGCTAACTACGTCTGCCGGCTCAACGGCCACCAGGATTCTGATGATGGGTACAAGGATAAAAAGGATAAGCAGAGTTCCCAGCAAAGAAAAAATTATACGTAGTTTCATTTTTTAATTTTTTGGACTAAAGGCTTTAAGAGCTCGGGCAAAGCTTCGAAGTTATCAACAAGAGCAGGCGTAATTTCAGCCTGGCCGTTTCTCTCCATTATTTGCTGCCCTTCTGAGCCTAAAATGAAAGCAATAAAGCGAGCACCCAGCTCAGGGGAGTGGGCTGTTTTAGGGATGGTTAAGCCATACACCATAGGAGCACCTCGCCTTCGCAGCTTTTCGCCTGGCTTTTTCCCTTTAAGTTCAAGGCTGGCTCGTTGATAATAATCTTTATAAGCGGCTGATTTCAGATTTATTCCGTCCGGAAGAGTAATGAATAACCCCTTATGCTGCTCGGCCACACTCCGATAAATAAATATATAGTCCAATTCTCCGGCTTCCAGCAGGGCCAGCAAATCAACTTCTTTAGGTCTAATGTTTTTTGGGCGACAGCCTTTGATTAGTTTCTGGTAGAGCCCGGGCACTTGATAGAAATCTTCGGCCAGCTGCCAACAGAGAAAGGTACGGTAGCCGCAGGGATCAGATTCGGGCTCGGAGTGGCCGTATTCAACTTCCGGCCTGAGAAGCATTTTATACCAGTTGTTGGCATTTATTTCTTTAGCATAACTGCTTTTTGGGCTATACATAATGACCATTTCATTGGTGGCAAAATCGATACAGAAATCAGCGTGTTCCGGCATGAGAAGTGTTCTAATAACAGCTGAATCGGCAGAAGCCATAACATCAGCGGAGTAGTTGAAATCGATTATTTTACGGGCACAGGCAACACTGCCAGCGCTTTCTGTTTGGACTTTGATTGAAGGGTGGTTGGCCATAAAAGCCTGGGCCATTTGTTTAAAAGGCACTGATAGGGAACCAGCGTGAAGAATCGTTAATTTGGTAGAGCGATCAGAGCTGCAACTTACCAAAAGAAGGGGGAAAGCTAAGGACAGTATTAGTATTTTTTTGGCCATTAGGTGTTTTTTAAGAGGAATTTTTGGTTGAATGGAAGTAATTTTAGGGCCTCCTTTCCGTAATGGGAGGCAAAACCGTTTCCAGTTTTACCCTAACGGCTTTAAAGCTTAGCTGGCGCCTTAGCTCTTAAAGCTCGGAGAAAATTGATGATAATAAAAAAGACTTCCGAGGTCAACTATGATTTAAATATAGTAAGCATATTTTTTTCCGTGATTGAATGATGTAAAGGAATTGTTTAAGGTTTAAAGTTGAAAGTTTAAGGAAAGAGTTGTTAATTGTGAGTCGCAAGTGATGAGATGAAGGGTATGCTGTCGTAGGGTCCACTCTCCTCAGCGGGCCGTTACCTGTCGGCATGACTAAGCCATATGCAAACAATCAAAATGTAAATATACCTGTTGGGCCCGCTATCCCCAGAGCGCTGCAGACATAAGGGGGGTGTTCGACAGGTTGCATTTAAGGGGTTAGGAATGAACAAAATATGTTTTCCACACAACATTGAAAATCAGATTATTC
>CAZEQD010000077.1:0-7511 GCA_964514305.1 uncultured Eubacteriales bacterium | reverse complement strand
ATATAGGCGAACCATGTGAAATCATCGCCAATTTTAATAAAAAAGAACAAAAACCTCCAGTTGAACACCTGGAGGAGGCAATCCTGGCCATGATTAAAAGAAGACCTCTCACCCTGGATGATATATCTATCTCTTTAGGAAAGCACCGCAATGAAATTATAAAATACCTGAACTGGCTTCTTGAAGAAGGCAAAGTCAAGGTTATCAACCACCAAGGTTTAAAATATTATGAAACCCAATAATTAAGAAATTATTTGGAATATAGCTATAATTTCTTGAGGAATAGTTTTTCCTCTCCGATGATCTGACAAAACTTACATTCAAGGCAGATTGAAGATAAAATTATTGTCTGTATAAGGAAAACCAATGAGGGAATTAAAAGATTTTACTAAGGAAGAGCTGCGCCAGCTTTTGGTTGATGCGGCCAAAAACTGGCTGGCCCACGACGGTCTTTGGTTCCGGGTAGTTGAGGAAAAATACGGCATCGAGGCAGCTATAGAGCTCGACCGAAAAGCCTGGGAGAAATTCACCGTCATCGAGGCAAAAAGGATAATGAAAAGGCTTGGCCTAAAGGAGGGAGGAGGCATTCCGGCCCTGATCCAGGCTCTCAAGTTGAGGCTTTATGCTCATATCAATGTCCAAGAGATAACAGAATTAAGTGATACACGCTTTGTTTTCAGGATGAACAGTTGCCGCGTTCAGGAGGCTAGAAAAAGACAGGGGCTGCCGGATTTTCCCTGTAAATCAGTGGGTATTATCGAATACAGTGGTTTCGCCCGGACCATTGACCCTAGGATAACAACTACCTGTCTAATTTGTCCCCCTGATCCTCACCCTGATGATGTCTGGTGCGCCTGGGAATTTAAAATCGAACCTTGACCTTTATGAATCAAGAAAAAGTCCGTATCTTTAATGACAACTGGCAGCAGTATGATCTGTGGTTT
Organism: uncultured Eubacteriales bacterium; assembly: GCA_964514305.1. Lineage (GTDB taxonomy): Bacteria > Acidobacteriota > Aminicenantia > Aminicenantales > Aminicenantaceae > CAZEQD01. The sequence goes on along the minus strand of CAZEQD010000077.1, from coordinate 6,567 downwards.
GAAAAACATAAGCAATTATACCAATCTGAATTAAAAGCTCTCCAAAGATTGATCCCTTCCTCTGGAATGGGCTTAGAAATAGGAGTAGGCACAGGAAGATTTGCCGAGTCGCTGGCGGTTAAATTCGGCCTTGATCCTTCCTTCAAGATGCTCAAGCTGGCCAAAAAACGAAGAATCAAAGTTGTCCAAGGAGAAGGCGAAAGTCTTCCCTTCAAAAATGAAACTTTTAATTTTGTTTTAATTGTGTTAACTGTATGTTTTGTCTCTAAACCCCTCCAAGTTTTTAAGGAAGCATTAAAAGTATTAAAAAAAGGCGGTGTTTTGATTCTGGCAATAATAGATAGAAAGAGCCCTTGGGGACACTATTACATAGCTAAAGCCGCCCAGAGCAAATTCTACAAGGCTGCTTACTTCTTCAGCAGCCACCAAATTATTAGTCTTTTAACGAGTGCAGGAGGAGAAGTTAAACAAATCGTCCAGACTCTAAGGCAACCTCCTCCCGACATCCTCCAGATAGAGGAGCCAAAACCGGGTTTTGGCCAAGGCGGTTTTGTTGTTTTTAAAACAATTAAGCGATGACTCTTAATTATAATCATCACTATGATCTACCTCATCTCCGGAAAACTTCATTTCAACCTACCCAAATGAAACAGCGAGGAGGCTTTATTTTTAAATTTTGACCAACAAAAGGAGTAAATAATGTATGATAATTCTAATTTTCCCAAAGCCAGAAAATTCTGGTATATGGGAAAACTCTATGACTGGTCACAGCCAGTCCTCCACCCTATGAGTCATGCCCTTCATTATGGAACTTCTGTCTTTGAAGGAATAAGGGCCTATGCTACAGCCAAAGGTCCAGCTATTTTTCGCCTGGGAGAACACCTCAACCGCTTCTTTCTTTCAGCTTCTACTTTAAACATGAAAATTCCCTTCAGCCAAGCAGAGATAGCTAAGGCTATCAAGCTAGTTATCAAGGAAAACAAATTAGACTATGCCTATATCCGTCCCCTTCTTTTTTATTCATATGGAAATCTCGGACTTGTTCCAAAAACTTCTCCCGTAGAATTAGTTATCGGAGCCTGGGAGTGGGAAGCTTACTTAGGTGGCAAAACCCGTCAGGGAGTCCATGCCGTCCTTCTCCCCTGGCGCCGCTTCCACCGAAGCCAAATCCCCATGAGCGCCAAGCTGGGCGGTATCTATGTCCAATCAGCCATTTGTGGCTCCGAAGCGAGGCAGAAGGGCTATGATGAAGCTGTTTTTCTGAACCTGGAAGGGCATGTGGCCGAAGGTCCAGGAGAAAATATATTTATAGTAAAAAACGGAAGACTAAAAACAAATGCCGCCAACGAATCCATTCTGGAAGGCATTACCCGCCTCTCAATCCTGGAAATTGCCCGCAACTTAAAGATAGAGACAGCTGTCGGCCCTATAACCAAAGATGAATTCTTCCTGGCAGACGAGATCTTTTTTACGGGCACAGCCGTTGAGGTGGCTCCTATAGTCCAAGTTACTGACGACTCTAATCCCCAAGCTCCCAAAAATAAGTATATAATAGGTAATGGGAAAGCGGGTAAAATGACCCTGGAGCTTTCTCAGGTCTATCAACAAGTTGCCAGCGGCCAAACTAAAGATTATGAAAAATGGCTGACTTATGTCTATGATTGAGTCGCAATGGATATTTCACTATCCTCTTTGCCCAAGGAGAGCCGCGGCTGCTACATTTTGGTCATCGAATTGAAAAAAAACCTCAGATTGTCAGTTGGCCGGCTGGCTTCAAAACTTTTCTTTCAAGGAATATATATTTATGTAGGCCGAGCCAAAAAAAACATCGTCGCCCGCTTGAAGCGTCACCTCAAGAGAGAAAAAAAACTATTCTGGCATATAGACTATCTTCTACAGCAAGCGGTAATTTCTGAGATATGGCTTAAACCATCTTACTTCAACGAATGTCAGATCGTTAAGGACATCAGAAAACTTGCCTCTAACTCTTCTTTCCCTTTAAAAAAATTCGGCTCCTCTGACTGCCACTGCCCTAGTCATCTTATTTACCTGCCAAAAAAGGCAGCCAAGCTTTCGTCTTTAAGAAAAAAACTATCTTGCCAAAGGATAAATTTTAATGGAAATCAAATTTAAAGCAATCGGCATTGTCCATTCTCCTTTTAGTAAAAGAGAAGACATCGACCCTACCCTATATTCCAATTCAGTGGGTTTTGACCGTGTTCAAGGTGAGCTGGAAATATTTAAAGAGTATGAAGCAGGTCTTAAAGATATAGAAGCCTTTTCTCATCTGATTGTTATTTTTTTCTTCCATAAAAGTCAAGGATTCAAGCTGCAGACCACACCTTTTCGTCATGACAAAATAAGAGGAGTATTCGCCACCCGGAGTCCTCATCGGCCCAATCCAATTGGCCTGACTACAGTCAAAATTATCAAGCGTCAAGGGAATATTATTAAAGTGGCTGGAATAGACATGTTCGAAGGCACTCCTATTCTTGACCTCAAACCCTACATCCCCAGAGATCAAAAATCGTCCATTCGGCTTGGTTGGTTGGAAAATAGGAAGACAATAGATAAATAAACATTGTCTTCCCTCTATTTATCAATTTAAAGCAGAACTTTTTCGATGATGATCCGTATAAAATATATCCAATTGATAAAGCTGCCAATCTATAAAATTTTGATATAAAAAAGAAAATCACTGACGAAAGGAGAACTATTTTGAAAAGAGCTCATCTATTTTTAATTATTTTAGGTTTGGGTCTACTACTTTATCCTTCTACCATCCCCCCTTTTCAACCTTCTTCATTGGCTGGCCATTGGCAGGGAACTATAGATATTCCAGGCATGAAGCTAGAAGTCAACCTCGACTTTAGCCTTAAACCAGACGGCTCGTGGGTAGGCGATATTTCTATTCCAGCCCAAAAGGCCCAGGATCTTCCCTTAAGCAATATCAGCTTGAGTGGAAAAGAAGTGAGTTTTGCCATAGCTGGTGTTCCTGGAAATCCAACTTTCAAAGGTATTATTAGTGATGACGGGACAAAAATATCCGGAGATTTTAGCCAAAGCGGTAAAACCTTTTCTTTTATTTTAAAGCGGGAAGCCAGTCGCTCAGAAAGAGCTAAGCAAGCTCTGGCTGGTTTTGACAGTGTTGTTGAAAAGGGATTAAAAAGCCTCAATGTGCCTGGAGTATCTATGGCTGTAGTGGTTGAAGATAAAGTTATCTGGGCTAAAGGATTCGGCTTTCGCGATCTGGAAAATAAGCTGCCGATGACCAAAGATACCCTGCTGGCTATAGGTTCGGCCACCAAAGCTTTTACTACTTTCACCATGGGGACCCTAGTCAATGAAGGTAAACTGGACTGGGATACTCCCATTCACAATTACATTCCCTGGTTCCGTCTTTATGATCTTTTTGCCAGTCAGCATCTAACCCCTCGAGACTTAGTCACCCACCGATCTGGCTTACCTCGTCATGACTTGACCTGGTACAATAATTATAAAGCCAGCCGGGAAGAGCTGGTTAAAAGACTGGCCTATCTCAAACCAACTGCCGATCTCCGCCAAAAATTCCAGTATAACAATTTAATGTTTCTGACAGCAGGCTATCTGATTGAAGTCATTACCGGCCAAACCTGGGAAGAAGCTGTTCGAGAGCACGTTCTCAATCCTCTGGAAATGAAACGCACTAATTTTTCTGTGCTCGACTCCCAAAAAGACCAAAATTATGCTCTGCCATACCGCGAAGAGAAAGGAAAAATCAAAAAAATTTCCTTCCGCAATATAACCAACATGGGCCCGGCCGGTTCCATTAATTCCAGCGCCGAAGAGATGAGCCACTGGCTTGAGGTTCATCTCAACCAGGGAAAATATAAAGATAAGTCCATTGTCCGAGCCAAAACAGTGGAGGATATGCATCTGGCTTATATGCCCACTGGAGAAACACCAGCTATACCCGAAATTACTCCGGCCGATTATGGCCTGGGCTGGTTTATTGATACTTACCGCGGCCACCAGCGTGTTCATCATGGGGGCAACATTGATGGCTTTTCAGCCATAGTCTGGCTTATGCCTCAAGATGGGCTGGGATTCGTGGTTCTGGCCAATAAAAACGGGACTGCCCTGCCTGAGCTTCTCTGCCGGCAAGCAGCTGACCTTGTCCTCGGCCTCAAAGCAAAAGATTGGGTTGGGGAAGCAGCAAAGAGAAAAGCCAAGGGCAAAAAAGTCCAAGAAAAGGCTGAAAAGAAAAAATTTACAAGGCGCCGGCTTGGAACTCGCCCTGCCCACAAGCTGGAGGAATATGTTGGGGAATACAACCATTCTGGTTATGGGGACTTAAAAGTCTTCCTCAAGGAAGACCAGCTGTTCTTCACCTATAATGGCATTACTACCCCTCTTGAACACTGGCACTATGAAACTTTTAACGGCCAAAAAGCAAAAGATCCTACTTTCCAGGATATGAAGCTCACTTTCCGGACTAACGTCGATGGCTTGGTGGCTGCCTTGGAAGCCCCTTTTGAACCAACCTTGGAACCTATCATTTTCCACAAAAAGCCCGAAGCCCACCTTTCTGATCCAGCCTATCTTCAAAAGTTTGTTGGTAAATACATTTTGGTTGATCAAACAATCACTATAAACCTTAAAGGAAATGTACTGACAGCCTTTACTCCCGGCCAGCCAGAATATGAATTGGTGCCAGCCTTAGGCCATGAATTTACTCTCAAACAGGTTAAAATAATCAGGATCAAATTTAAGATGGATGATCAAGGAAAAGTCATTGCAGCCGAATTTATCCAGCCCGACGGTATATTCGAAGCTAAACGGGTAGAATAACATAGAGAAAACAAGCAAATAAATTTACTAATTCACTTATTTTCTCTCTAATATATTTTTTTCTTTGAAAATTATTTATAAATTTCGCTTCAATGCGCAATTCTAAGCATTACTATATCATTGCCCATTAAATCAAATACAATCCAATAATTACCTACTCTAAAACGATATTGACCTAATTTGGGATCAATTAATTTTTTGGCGTGTTTTAAAGGAAGTACAGAAGATTCTTCGTTTAGACGAAGTCTCTTCACGTAATTTCGTCCGCAAGCTTGTGAATAGAGGAGTTGTTACACGCTTAAAGCCAGGACTTTTTTATATTGGTCCCATTTGAACTGGGGAAAGAATCTGAATATATTGGAAACCCCTTCGTTGTAGCCCGTGAGACTGTGGGTAGAAAAGATTACTATCTTTCCTATGCCACAGCTATGGAAATTCATGGAATGATTACTCAGCCACAATTAGTTGTTTATATCACTACTTTGAAACCGCGCAGGTCTATTACTGCACTAAGTATAGAATTTCGATTCATTCATAGCCAGAAGAAATATTTCTTTGGCTTGAGCGATTACTGGGTAACAAAACAAGAAAAAGTAAAAGTTAGTGATCTGGAGCGAACAATTATTGATGGTCTTAAAAAACCAGAATATTGTGGTGGTCTAACAGAAGTAGCTAAAGGCCTTTGGATGCGCCACAAAGATGTAAATATAAACCGACTTATTAGGTATGCAATAAGGATTGATGTAGGTGCTGTTATCCGTAGACTCGGATTTTTACTTGAACTTTATAAAATTGGTAATTCTAAAGATTGGGAGCTTCTTCGTTCACATTTAACAGAAACTTATGTGCGATTAGACCCACTTTTGGCGGCGGAGGGGAAATTCCTGCGGAAGTGGAGACTCCAACTTAATGTATCTTCTAAAGAACTTCTATCTGTAGTGAGCACATAGCCAATGATACCCCAACGAAATCTCTCATTACTTTCTAATCGACTCGCACGAAAAGGAGGGCGACGTATCCCTGAGACAGTTCTTGAGCGTGACTATTGTCTTTCCTGGTTTTTGATAGGATTATCCCATAGCCCTCTTAAGGATATTTTCGTATTCAAAGGTGGTACATGTATCAAGAAGTGTTATATTCCCGACTATCGTTTTTCAGAAGATCTTGATTTTACTCTAACAGAAGAATTCACCTTTGAGGATATCCGAAAAGATCTTTATATTGCTTTTAGGCACACACATTTATCCTCAGGCGTCAAGCTACATTTTACCCGTTACGATCTTCATGCCCATGAAAACACTTATACATTTTTCTTGGGATATGAAGGTCCCCTACCTGGTTATGGCAGGTCAAAATGCACCTTATTGCTCTGTCCAATATTTGGGGAGATGTTCATCTTTTGACCTTTAATTGAATCTAATCCATATAATTTACTGCAGAAAAAGTGGGTCATTTTCTTTCCCATTTTTGGGTACTTTATTTTACCATTAGCAATTATTGAAGATGAAGATCCCTTTATACCTTCCAAGGGTTGGGCTGAGATGATACGCAAGGTCTATGAGATCGATCCTCTCATCTGTCCAAAACGCGGGGGAACCATGCGAATTGTTTCCTTTATTGAAGACCACAAAGTCACAGACAAGATCATCAAACATCTTAAATTGACATTTAAGGCTGCTCGACCCCCGCCTCCTCAGGCTCAGCTCTCTATGGCAGCTGAGGATCTATCAGAATATA
>CAZEQD010000076.1:0-7582 GCA_964514305.1 uncultured Eubacteriales bacterium | reverse complement strand
GCCTATTTTGGCGCATCTGCTTCGTTGTGACCCATTTGCGGTGGACAACCACAGCTTCATGGGTCACGTATCTCATCTGCATCAACCTAGGCTCGTGAATAATCTAGGTTATTTAATTTTTTAATGTTTTTTCTTTTTTTATCCCAGGTCTAAATTTAACTGGATAAAGGTAAAGTATTTGTATATCTTAAATTTTATTTACAGTCAAATTAAATTGACAGTTGTAAGTATGAACTTTAAAATTATTTTTTTATGAGTATCAAAGAACAAAACTATGAAAATTTAAGGAAACTGGCCTTTAAACACCACCTTTCTCTATTTGGTGTGGCTGATATTACTGAAATAAGAGATGAGTTTTTTCTCAGTAAAGAGGTTATCAAGCAATATGACAGAGCCGTTTCTTTGGGAAAAAGGCTCCTTGATTCTGTAATAGAGGATATAGAGGACAAACCCACTCATCTTTATTTTCATCATTATCGTCAGCTTAATTTTTTTCTTGATAGAGCTGCTTTTCTTCTTTCTTCTTATATTCAAAATGAAGGGTTTCTAGCTCTGCCCATTCCTGCTTCTCAAACTATAGATTGGGAAAAGCAGCGAGGGCATCTTTCACACAAAAAGATAGGCTATTTGGCTGGTTTAGGCTGGATGGGAAGGAATAACCTTCTAATCAACCCAAAATTAGGGGCACGATTTCGGTTGGTTACTATTTTAACCAATATGCCTCTTGTAACAGATTCACCTTTAGCTGAAGATTGTGGGGACTGTCGGAAGTGTTTAGCTGTATGCCCTGTACAAGCCATAAAAGAAGACAGGAAAAATTTTGACCATTTGGCCTGTTTTGAAAAATTAAAAGAATTTAGAAGATCGGGAGTTGTCGGTCAATATATCTGTGGCATTTGCATAAAAGCCTGTTCCGGAAATAATAAGAAATGAGTTATTTGGGAGCTTTAGATAGCAGGGAGCCTAGATAATTTATGATTGGGAGATAGGGGAAAATGGTATTCTTGACAGCTCGATAGATTGCTTGGAAACGAATATTTTATTTTTGCCTGATTTTTTTGCGTTGAATAAGGCCTTGTCAGCTAAATTTGTTAATTCGGTGGCTATTTTTTCATAATCTGTTTTATATTCGAGGCTTTTTTTATTCGAACGAGCTTCTTGGTAATGACAGTAGGCCACTCCCAGGCTGATAGTTTTTTGAATGGAATTTCTTTCCGGTCTGAATTCAATGGCTTGGAAAGCCCTCCTTATTCTTTCAGCTATAGTTAAAGCTTCAGTAACATCTGTTCCAGGCAATATAATTGCAAATTCATCACCACCAAATCTTGAGGCCCAATCTGTTTCTTTACGAATGTTGGCAGAAATGACTTCAGCTGCTTCTCTTATAACTTCATCTCCTTTCAGATGATGGTAAGAATCGTTGTAGGGTTTAAAGTCGTCAATATCGATCATGATTAAAGAGAGAGTACTCCGCCATCGTTCTGCTGTTTTTATTTCAATAGGTAGATGTTCGTTAAAATATCTTCGATTATAGAGCCCAGTTAACTCATCAGTGACTGAAAGGCGTTTAACTTCTTCTTCTAACTTTTTTCTTTCGGTTATATCTTCGATAACAGTATCGTAATACATAGTCTTGCCGTTGGCATCTTCTACGGCTGTTGAAGTCATTGAAGCCCAAAAAAGAGTACCGTCTCTTTTTTTGAGAAGGAGTTCTTTATTTTTGGCAATACCTTCTTTGTCAATTTCTTTCATGAATTTTTCGTTATCATCTGGGTTATGGTATAAATCTTCTATTCTTAGATTTATAAATTTTTCTCCCTGTTCGTAGCCCAAAAGCTCTAAAGCAGATGGGTTGATTTCGAGAAGCTCTCCCGTAGGAGTTACTCTGAAAACACCTACTTTTATATTGCTGATTAGTTCCCTATATTTTTTTTCAGAAACTTTGATTTTTTTGGTGAGCTTTCTCCGCTGGATTATTTCTGAAATCATATTGGCAAATATTTCTAAAGGCCTTACTGTTTCTTTGGTAGGAATCAGTCCACTTTTTGAATCGTCAACGGAAATAATCCCAATTAAATTCCCTTTGGTATCTTTCATTGAAACCAGAAGATTGTCTTCCCTATGCCAATGACCTTTTTTCTCTGGATAATTTTTTTCTCCAGGAATCATAGCTTTTTTATCCAGGATATTTTTAAGCTCATGGGGTATGTAACAGGATTGATTTCCAATCTTAATTCCTTTTTCAAAGTATTTTTGATATTTTCCCGGGGGCATTTTGATTTTTTTTACTCTTTCTAAATCTTCTTCTTTAACACCTTTGTATCCGATTATTTCTCTATAAGGAGGTTTTTCAATAAAATAAGAAATAAGGACACGATTAAAATCAGAAATATCGACTACTGCCTGGGCAATGCGCTCAAAAAGTTCTTTTTCATCCTCAATGGATAGAATATCTGCTGATATTTCAGAAAACATTTCAATCTGACGGGTCATCTCTTTAATTTTTTCTTCTGCTTTTTTCCTTTCTGTAATGTCAACATTCATGGCTACAGCTATGGGTTCCTGTCCAGCAAGAAAAATAGGAAAAAAGGAGCTTAGAATATACTTTTTTTCTCCACTCTTGGTAGTGGTTGTCCATTCCATCAGGGAAGTAGGCTTTTTCTGAAGGAAAATATCTTTCAACAGAGAGATGAATCCTTTCTGTTCAGATTCGCTAAGGAAGAGACCATCGATTGTTTTCCCTTTCATTTCTTCTTCACTAAACCCGAACAGCTCTTTCGATGAAGTATTCCAAAAGATTACCTCTCCTTTTTTGTTAAATCCCTGAATAGCTATGTTAGGGGCGTTATCGATGATGGCTTTCAATTTAGCTTTTGTTTGTTGAACTTCTTTATAAGCCTTATTTAGTTTTTCAAGAGAAAGTTTATGTTGACTGATATCAGTGGCAATACCCAGTATAGTTCCAGGGCTGTTATCCTCTGAAATAAGGCGTGTTGAGATTTGGACATAGCGGAGCTTTCCTTCTTTGTTCACTAAGCGACACTCACAGGTGGTAGGACCTCCATCGTCTATTTTTTTTAAGGCCAGTTTTACTTTTTCTTTATCTTCTGGATAAACTAAATCTATAAAAGGCATTCCCTTTATATCGCTGACTTTTTGATTTTTATACTTTTCTATGGCTGGACTTGCATAAACAAATTGTTTTTGGCTATTGAGAATAAAGATTAGATCATCGATATTTTCTATTAGCAAACGATAATTTTCCTCAGATTGGCGGAGAGCTTTATTCATTTTGTTGCGCTCGGAGACATCTCTGATGATACCCATGTCAGCTGCATGTTCTTTATAAGGAATAGAAGCGACTGAGATTTCTAATTCTTTTTGAGTCCCGTTTTTGCAGTTAATGCGAGTAGTAAAAAAGGAAATTGATTCCTTATTCTGTAAATATTGCCTGTATCTTTGAGTAATTTCTTCTCTCTCACCTGGTGGCAATTTATCGAAAATAGATTTACCTATTAATTCCTGGGGAGAATACCCAGATATTTCTTCTACGGCTTTATTGGCGAATTTACAGATGCCGTTCTGAATGATTATCACTCCATCTTTGGCTTGTTCAACCAAGGTAGAATATTTTTTCTCTGATTCTTTAAGAGCCGTTTCTATTTTTTTTCTCTCTGTAAAATCTCGGGCAATTGCAAGAAGAAGGTGAATCTGTCCTTTCTGGTTGCGGAGAGGCTTAAAATGAATATCTAATGGGATCCGGTTGTTATTTGATGATATTATTTCGATTTCAAAAAGCGGAATATGGCTAGTTTGAGAAGGCGAATCGAAGATACTTTTAATTAAATCATGGTATTCAGGAGATACAATGTCTTTAAGATTTTTTTTTAGCAAACTTGCCAGAGGATAACCGGTGATCTTTTGGGCTGTCATGTTAAGGTAAATAAAATTTCCTTTAAGATCAACCATGAAAATAATATCTGGTGCATTTTCGACTAGAGTGAAATATATTTCTTCCGGCTTAGAGATAATTCTGGAAGTAGGAAAGTTGCTTTTTGTTTGATAGCTTAGGTTGGAATTGGCTTGTTGATGATCACTCATTTTTCTTTAAGATAAATAGAATCCTTCATTTTTTTAAAGAATAAAAAATGGAAAAAAAGAAGTAAATCGCCTTAAGAGATGATATTTAGAGGGAGATTGCCTGCCTATTCTTCATCGGGCAAGAGAGGAAATATCACCCTTTTCGGCTAAACAGGCAGGGAGAGACGTCTTTAACAGCGAGAACTAAAAAGGCGAAGAGCCTACAAATCTAATTGTTTTTGGCAGGGAATCCAGATTTCTGTCTTTAAGTTTTCAGGTTTGGTCTCTGGAGTGGGCATAGTCAGATATCTTTCTAAGAGGGGGCCAACAGGAGCAAGTCCATTAGCCTTCATCCATTCTTCCATTTTGGCGATTGTATCTCCAGCCTTTTCATAGGAACCGACATGGATTGTGGATACCACAAGGGTAAAATTCCATTGTTTTTTTTCGAGGGGAGGCTGGGGCAAAACTTGAGGAGTAACAGGGAAGCCAATTTCCCATTCTAAATTGGCTGGCTTAACTTGATTTGGACTATTGTGATAAATTCCAATAAGAGGCCCTCCGGGAAAAATATTTTGACTGCGAGAGGCCATCATTAGCTGCTTCATTATAGTTTCAATATCTGAATAAGGACCTTGGTGATGGATAGAGCAATAGACAAAGGGGGTTACTTCTTTAATCTCTATTGTGGACTGGTTAAAATTGGAGTTTATTTTTTCTGCTTTTCTGGCCGAAATAAAAGTAAAAATAATAATTAAAGAAAATAGGATAAAGAATATTTTTTTCATTTGTATCTCCTTAAAAATTGGCTTTTTCCCAAAGCTTAGAGTTTAGACAAGATCTTTATGATATTTTGTGTAAAGAGAGACGATAGGATTATGGCCTGTGAAGCGGTCCTTAACTACGAGTGTTGTCACAGGAGCTTTAGAATTCATGGTAAAGAGCATATCATGACCTACGCAGAGCCCGACTATAATGTTAATGCCGGTTTCCTCTTGGTTTAAAAGTTCGGCCTGAAGAAGAGGGTTGCAAGCAGCTTCAAATTGTTGAGGATTTCTTATTTTATATTCTGGTGGAATTCCAAGCTCACTCTTATCAATAGCTCCGCAGCTACAGATTACTGAGCAAATTTCAAAGTTATGTTTTGCTAAGATAGCATTTGCTCGATTGGCTTCATCGCTGAGACCGCTGCAAAAGGCAATGCCAATTTTTTTTACTCCTATTTTTTTGGCAAATTCGGCGATTTCTTTAATTCTTGGTCTTACCGGCACAATTTTTCCTTCTTCTCTGGCTGCTTTTTTATTATAAGCTTCTTTTTCTGTTAAGACTGAGTTGAGATAGAAAGGATGTATATATTTGTTTTTGTATTTTTTTATAATTTTCTGGATTGTGTCTTTATTATTTTTAAGCGGGCAAAAAGCAGGCAGAAGAGATTCATCTTTTATACCTTGAGTACAGTATTTTGGTTTACATAGAGCACATTTTAGAGACACTTTTGGCCACTCCTTTCTTAAAAAATTTACCCATTTTTATTACTGTGATGGATATAGTTCATTCCACCATTCCGTTTGCTCCTTAAGCCATTTATCGAACCAGACCATTATGGTTTTAGTCCAGATTTTTCTTTTGTTGTAAGTCATAATATGATGATTCTGGTCGAAAATCTGGATATATTCTACTCTCCTGCCCAATATTTTTAAAGCAGTAAATAATTGAGTGCTTTCTCCAGGAGGGACATTGGTATCTACCGAACCGTGGAGGAGAAGAAGAGGCGTGGTAATTTTATCAGCACTAAAAAGAGCGCTTTGGTTGACATGAAGAGCCGAGAATTTTTGGCCAAATCCAATAGCCCCACTGGGCTGAGGGACATAGACAATATAACCTTGAGCTGCATAAAGATTTTTGGGATAGCGGCCGCCAAATTCCCTGGTTACAGGAGAAGTCCCTCCATAATAATAGACGAGGCAGGGATATTTTTGACTGGGATCAAAATTGGGTGGATAATAGATGCGCCCTTCGATTTCAGTGCCTCCTTTATTTTTGAATGTCCAGCGTTCAACTTTTCCAAATTTGACCTTAGCAAACTTTTTGGCTTCAGGATCATGGAGAGGGCGGTATTTATTATTTTGGAGATTGATGAAGAAAGCTCTAGGTGGAATTGAAGCGCTGGAACCGGAGAAAACTGCTGTGGGACTATTTTTGGCTATGTCCAGACTTTCTAATACTTCCACTCCGCAATCAATCATAAAATACTTCTTTTTTGTCAGATCATATTTAAATAGACGACGATAAGAACGGTCAGTAGCTATGAAATATATGTTCTTTTCGGATGTCTTCCAGAAAGCTTGATTTAGAGCTGGATCAAAATTTTTAGAAATAGTCTCTACTTTTTTAGTTTGAGGATCAAAGATAAAGGCCTGGGTATCATATTCGTTGGGGATCATATCGTCTGGGACATTTCTTCCGAGGGCTCCAAAAGTAGAGGGGCCACCCAGGATTAAGATCTTTTTTCCTTGAGGTCCCCACTGGGCAGAATTGAACCATTTTCCTTTCCAGAGGAGAGTTGTTTTCAGGGTATTAAGATCAAGAGAATAAAGCTCTGTTTTGGAATAAGGACGTTCTGAATAATCTATTAAGGAGCGAGTGAAAAGGATTTTTAGGCCATCGGGACTGATGCTGTTGAAATTGGTGGATAACTGGCCAGCAGTCAATCGTTGACGTAAACCGCTGTTGACATCAATTCTATAGAGATAACTCCGATCCCTCCACAAGGGCTGTCTATCTGCCAGATTTTTGAACTTTTTTACCCCGAGCCGGTTAGGTTGCCCCTTCTCTGTTAGCGAATAAATAATGAATTTTGAATCCGGGGACCAGACATGACTTCCCAGATTTTTTACGTTTTTTAGGAGAGGAACTGTAGTTCCTTTTTTTAAATTTACAATCCAGATTGTTCCTCCTTCTTTGGTCCGGCTGGTGTAGGAAAATTTTTTACTGTCGAGGGCCCAGCTTATCTGAGAAATAGACGGGCTGCCCCGGTAAGTTCGAACGAGATCGCCCTGGGGCAGGCGATACATTTCTACCCAAGTTTCGTATTTATCGCTAGGAGGCGACGATTGCCTTAAAGAGAGAGCAGCCCAGGTTCCATCAGGAGATATGGAGGCGCTAGCAATTTGGGGACCATCCAAAAGATGAGAAATATTCATAGTTTGTTGGGGATAAAGAGAAAGTGAGGAGAAAGGAAATTTTTCCTGGAGGGAAAGGATAGCTCTTAGACTCCAGCTTGAATTTGAAAGAGGGTCATACACACTCTTTATTAGAAGAAAATGCTTGCCAGTTTCCAGCTTTAAATCAGCAGAAGTCATCTTTCCTTGAATAGAGGATTCATTTTCTGGAGTAATATCGGCTTTATCTTTAGCAGAAACTTGTTTTCCGTCGATAAAAGCCTCAAATAGTTGGGGACTTTTTAGGATGAAGGATGCCTTTGTCCATCTTTTTACTTTAA
>CAZEQD010000075.1:0-7611 GCA_964514305.1 uncultured Eubacteriales bacterium | reverse complement strand
TCGTTTATCTCGTAGCTGGCAAACTAAGTTTTGATTACCCACACTAAATGGAAGATAACCGAAAAATTTAATTATCAGGGGCATTAATTTTGCCTAAATTGATTGTTTTTAAAGCTCATCTTTTATTATGACTGACCGTTCGGTCAAGGTAAATTATAATCAGAGTTCATTTTTTTTTGTCAACTTTATATGTTGAAATCGGGATTGAAAACATGAATAATTGAAGCAATGTAAGGAGAGAAAACATGGAAAAGTCAAAATCATTTCACAGTATCTGTCGCTGGACTTTTAATGCAGGCAAAGGGGGATTTGTCCCGGCTGACATGAGACCTCAATGGAATTCTAAAAATTTAGAGACGGTCGATGTTATCAGGCTTATTAAAGAAAAAATTACTCCCAAGCTGCCAGAATGGGTTGAACTGGGGTTGGAAATTCATTATGACTTTGAGTTTAATGAGTTCAATGCTGCTCAAATTGCCGCTGCTTTAAAGGAAAATGAGATTCGCCTGGCCATGGTCACTCCTGGGGCTCATGCTCACTTTGCCTATGGTGGGATTGCTTCTCTTGATAAGGAAGAGAGAGCTGCGGCTGAAGCTTTTAGCCAAAAAACAGTTGATCTAACATATGATATATTAAAGAAAGCCTGGCACCCTGAGCCTTATCTTGTCCCTACTTTTGTTATCTGGAATGGCTCTTTTGGCTATGATTTGGCTTCAGTTGGCCTTCAGCAGATGTATAATAATCTGAAGGAAAGTATAGCTAGCCTTTGTCAATATGAGGCCAAAAAGGGAGGAAAATTATACTTTGCTATCGAACCCAAGCCCAATGAGGGACATCCAGCCATGCTCCTGCCTACAGTGGCTTCTGTTCTTCTTTTCTGGAAAAAGCTGCACGAAGATTTTGGTCTTTCTCTGGAAAAGAAAGGTGTCAACAAGGAATTTGGCCATTCTGAGATGATAGGCCTTGACCTAGTTTATGATACTGTGGAGGAGATAGATAATCAGGCCATAGTTCACATGCATCTTAACAGCCAGGGGTATAATGATGGTCTTATTCTTGGAGGGCCAGGGAAGTTTGATATAGACCATGGTGTTAGAATTAATGGCTTCAATGTTACTATCGCCCGCTTAGTTCAAGAAGCTGGTTACAAGCGCTGGCTGGGGCACGATATGCAGACCAGACCTTATGATAATGTTGAGCAGGGGATAGATAGAGTTGTCAGAAGTATTCTCAGCTGGGAGGCCTGTGCCCGAGCAGGCCAGGAGTTAGAGGTTAATCAGTTGCTTTCATACCTGGCCAACCGTCAAACAGCCAAGGCTGAGGACCTGATGCGTCAAGCAGTAGTCCAAGCCCAGCGATATTTCGACCAGATGTATGATTAAAGATTGTAATTTATCAGCATAAAAAGATTTAACTTCCTTACTTATAGTAGTGAATATTAATCCTTTATATTTGATTGTTGGTGAGCTGTGAATTCTTGTTTTAATGTTTGCCAAAGGGAGTTAAGTCTTTGTTGAAGTTGGACATAGATAGGGAAGCTCTTAGGATTTGGTTCTATGGGATGTCGGGAGAGTTTGACCATTTCAGAGGTGAGCTCTTCTATTTTAGTCTTCTGCCCTTGAGCTAAATAGAAATTCCAGATAGACTGGAGAGCAGCTCCAAAAGCAGCTCCTTCTTTTTCCTCAGGAATAACCACAGGTGTTTGAAAAATATCAGCTACTATTTGAAGCCAAAGTCTGCTTTTGGCCCCCCCGCCAGTAGCCCTAATTTCAGTTGGCCGTAAGCCTAGTGTTTTCATCCGCTGAAAGCCATAATTTAAATTAAGGATAGGCCCTTCCATAAAGGCTCGAGCCAGAGAAGAAGGTTTAAAATTTTTTCTATCAAGGCCAAAAAGAACAGCCTTAGCTTGAGGCAAGACGGGAACTCTTTCGCCGTCAAGAAAGGGCAAAAAAACAAGCTTATCTGCTCCCACGGGAGCTTGAGAAGCTAATTCTTCCAGTTGTTTATTGGAAATCTTAAGAAGAGCTTTTAAGCCTTCAGTAGTATTGGTGACATTCATCGTACAGAGGAGAGGCAACCAGCCACCCGTACTGTCACAGAAGGAAGCAATTTCTCCTTGAGGATCTATAAAAGGATTAGCAAAATAAGAATAAATGGTACCTGAAGTACCCAGGCTCAAAGTACAGATTCCTGGTCGGACATTGCCGGTGCCGATAGCGGCCATCATATTATCCCCCCCTCCGCTGGCGACCAGAACTTTTTTTAGGCCATATTGGTCAGCAATCTTTTTTTGGAGATAGCCAACCGCAGATGAAGGGTGAGAAAGAGGTGGGAATTTGGCCTCAAGCTCAGGATCTATAGCGGCCATGGCTTCTCTTGACCATTGACGCTTCCTGATATCCATGAGACCTGTGCCTGAAGCATCGCCATATTCCATATGGATTTTGCCGCTAAGGTAGTAATTAAGATAATTGTGAGGAAGGAGGACAGTTTTTAATTTTTTATAATTTTCAGCTTCATTTCTTTTCAGCCAGAGTATTTTAGAAGCAGTATAGCCAACGGCTAGGTTGAGACCTAACTTTTTAATGAATTGCTGGGGACCGCCTAATTTTTTTATGATTAATTCATTCTCTTTAATAGTAGAAGTGTCGTTCCAGAGTTTAGCTGGCCGGATTGGATCGCCGTTTTTGTCCAGAGCTACCAGACCATGCTGCTGGCCGGAAACTCCAAAGGAAACAATCTTTTCGGGCTCAATTTGGGAGCTCATGAGGGCTTGAGCAAGAGCCTTTCTAAAAGCCGCAAGCCACATCTGGGGAGCTTGTTCGCTGGCTCCAGGCTGTTGTTTAAGATTTTCTATAAAGCGGTGAGGAGCACTTCCTCTGCCCAGAACCTTTCCTTTAAAGTCTATAATTAAAACTTTTGTTCCCTGGGTCCCTGAGTCAATGCCGACAGCGTACATTTATTATCCTTGTCAAAAATAAAAAAACGTTTTTGGTTTTGAAAAATTATAGCATGAGTGATGAACATGGACAAATAGTGACAAAAATAAGAATGCATTCTTATTTCTGTGATGTCCAATAATTTAAGAAATTATTTGGAACAACGGTGATGGCCATCCATCCTTGCCAAGGACCCTCCACCCAACCTATAGGCTTCAAATGGATGACCATCAACATATCCTTATCTCGTTATTTTTGAGCTTTTTTAATAATCATAGAAATAATGATGTTTTTCAAAAACAAGAAAGAATTGAGTTAATAAAAATATTAGCCAGGAAAAAGGAAAGACTTTATGAAGAATGTGTAAATGATTTTAACTTTTTGCTTAACTCAGATTGTTTGAGTTTTCTGAGGGCTTTAGCTTCTATCTGTCTGATTCTTTCTCTAGTTACTTTGAATTGTTCGCCCACTTCTTCTAGGGTATGTTCTCGACCATTATTAAGACCAAATCTCATTTTTAATATCTTGGTTTCTCTTTCGTTCAGATTTTTTAAGGCATGTTCAATTTGTTCTCTTAAACTGTGATGAATTACCGTATCTGGAGGAGAGGGGATACCTCTATCTTCGATAAAGTCAGCCAGAGTGCTGTCACCATCTTCACTTACTGGAGTTTCAATGGATACAGCTTCTTTGGTTATTTTCATTATTTCTTGCAGTTTCTTGATCGGAATGTTCATTTTTCTAGCCAGTTCTTCAGCTGTTGGCTCTCTACCTTTTTCTTTTAAAATAGCTTGAGTTATCTTATTAAGTTTATGGAGAGTTTCTGTCATATGGACTGGAATTCTTACGGTTCGGGATTGATCAGCGATGGCCCTGGTTATAGCCTGCTTTATCCACCAGGTGGCATAGGTTGAGAATTTATTACCTTTTCTGTAGTCAAATTTTTCGACAGCTCTCATTAAACCTAAGTTGCCTTCCTGAATAAGATCAAGAAAATCAAGACGGCTTTTTTGATATTTTTTAGCAATAGAAATAACTAATCTTAAGTTGGCTGAGACTAGTTGATTTTTGGCTTCATCTCTTATTTTTTTGCCTCTATTAATAAATTCCATTATTTTATTTAGACGGCCAGGAGTAAGGTTCATTTCCTTAAGGAAAATTTTCGAGATTCTGTTAATATTGGTAAGTTTTTGTTTCAAGAGTTTTTTCTCAGACTCGTTTTTGGCTTGCTTAAGGCTTAGAGTAAGTTTATCTTTAGTTTCCATTAATTCTTGAGCGGCTTTCAATTTTTTTAGAATGTTGTTGACAATTTTTTCTTTTTGAGCGGATTTTAAATTAAGTCTCTCGAGCCAATGGTTCATCTCAACTACAAGACGGCCTCGGGCAAAAATATTGCTTTTAGTAGCAGGAGTCTTTTCTAATTTTGAATTCAGCCCTTTGATTTTATTGATAATATTGAGAAAAGCTGCCTTTTGTTTCTGAACTTGCTCCCGATCAAGCTCCTCTTGGCTGGGTTCTAAAATTTCATAAAGTATAAACGGATTTTCTTTTATTTTATCTTCCAAATAAAAAACTTCCTTGAGGATAAGCTTGGTTTGGGCTAGAGCTTTGGTTATAAGCTTTTCTCCCTTTTCTATTCTTTTAGCTAATTCTACTTCTTGTTTTTTAGTTAGGAGGAGAAAGTTGCCCATATCTTTAAAATAATATTTTATAGTATTAGCTGCTAATTGACCTGAATCTGGATTATTTGAACCTTTTTTGCTAGGCAGCATTGATTCTTCTGAATCAGAAGATTGTGCTTCGTGGTAATAGTCAGGTATGTTTTTGGGGTTATCCAAAAGAAGGAGATGATTTTTAGAGAAGAGGTTATCCTCTTCAGAATATTCCTCAAAATGAGAATTATAGGCTAATGTTCGATCTTGTCTATAATCTTTTAAAAATGACATCTAATTACCCTATTTTTGTACCGACAAATTAAAACGATTATTTGGTCGATTTCGTTGCATCTTTTTTGAATTTTTTTAAAGAAAAAATGCTTGATTATTCGAAGAAAAAATCAATCAGGCTGGGTTAAATTAAAAGCTAAAGACATAAAAAAGAAAGCAAATTTTAAGAGAGAAAAACCTTGATTTTTTTCCCTTAAGGGAATGCTTTTATTTACTTGAGCTCAATCGATTTGGTTATTTGGCCGGCATGGCGCGATTTATAGATTATTTTAATCGTTCCTTTGCCAGAGACTAAAAATTGATGTTCTACTTTGCCAAATCCAGGCACAAACAAAAATTGTATTTCTGGCCTGAATTTCTTGTAAACTACCTTATCTCTATATTTATCCTGGAGCTGGCCACCGGCAATTACTTTGGCATTGGTAGCTGTAATAGTCAGGCTGTCTTTGGGGTAGAGGTTTACTTTTTGTGCCTGATAACTCATGGTTGGCATGGCCTTGGAATTGACTAATCTGGTTCTAATTCTATAAAGGTTTTTGCCAATTTTCTTTACTTCGAATACTTCTAGGCTGACTTCTGGAGTGTTTTTAGCTGAAAAAATAACAGCTGAAGCATTACGGTGGACCAGATCTTCCAGCATAAATGGAGATGGCAGACGAGTGCTCATCTTGACCCAGCCTCCAATTTCAATATCACCGTAAGTTGGATGTTTAAAGGGATGCCAAGGTTTATACAGCTCTCCTTGAGTTAGGTAATCGTTGAATTTTATTCTTTCTCTTTCGAAATTAATATTTTCGCTAAAAGGCTGTTCTTCTTCTGGCTTTGGTTTTTTTGCTTCTTTAATACTTTCAAATTTTTCTTTTGAAGTCATGTAGAGTTCTCCGACAAAGCCATAAGTCCCAAGACATCTGACCTGCCACTCCACTGCATCTCCGTAAGTAGAATAAAGGTCTTTCCAGCTGACAAGATAACGGTAGCCAGGGGTAATTCTTTCTGCCTGTTGGCCGAAATAATCATAGACAGCAACATCACCAGGTGGATATTCTGATTGACTTTTGGTACTGGGACCCCGCAGATACATGCCGCCAGAGTTGTGGAAAGCCCAGGTGAGGCAAATATTTGGTCTTTTCCAGATATATTCAGCCAGAGCTTTCATGCCTCTACTGGAAAAAGGAAAATCTCCAGCGCCGCTCTGAACGTATTCTGGGGCCCAATCATATCCCCAATTCCGGTTGGGATCTACATATCCTTCGGCATCTTCATTAATTCTTCCATCACCATCATTGTCAATTCCTTCTTCACCTAAGATAGTCCACTCTCCTTTTTCTCCAAGTTTTACTCTGATCATTAGCCTTGGATCTTCAGGATCTGTTTTGTAGCGTCCGAAAGGATCACGCTTTCTCATCAGGCAGATATTGCCATCGCCATCAAGGTCATCAGGAAAGTCTTCATCGACCAAACCATCTCTATCGTCATCCTTGGGAATCCTCAGACCTCGATTACTGTCGGGATTATTGGCATCGGCAAAAAAATGATATCTGCCATCAGGATTGACTACAGGCACAATATAGAAGCATTTTTTATCCACTAAGTCTGTAATTTCCTTGTTTTTTCCATAATTGGTAAGCAGGTAATGAGAAAGATAAAGGCAAACTTCCCCGGCTTGGATTTCGTTGCCGTGAATATTGCCATCAACGTAGATACCCGGCTTATGGAGCTCTGGGCCTGTCTTAGGGTTGTTTATGGTCAAGGCATAGATTGATCGGCCTTCTTCACTTTTACCGGGGATATCCAGTTTAGTAAGTTGAGGATAAGCCTGGTGAAGAGCCTTGAGGGCTTCGCCCATCATCTCGTAGGTATAGTAATGGTCAAAACGGAGAGGAAGTTTTACTTGGGTCTTTGAACCGACATTTCCAACCAGAAGGGATAAATCTAAAATTACAAAACTTAATAAAATAATAAATCGTTTCATTTGCTTTCTCCTAAGGATACTTGCTGGCTATCTATCCAGGCCACTCGGGTTGAAGTTTTAACCCTGACTGCAGTGGGCTTGGCCGCATAGATTAACCAACGCACAGGAAGTGATTTGTGGCCTGCTAATGATTTAATCAAACTTCTTTTTTTACCTTCAAGAATTTTTATATTTTTGCTTTCCACTGTAACAATAATAGGCAGAAGACGGTTATTTCTTTGGCCCATAGCTGTCGGATATGGAAGGTAGCCAGCGTTTTCGACCCATACTTTTAGCTCATAAATTCCAGAACCCATGGGTTTAACTTCTGTTTTTTGAATTTTAATATGAGCCAATTTTTGAGCCAGATTAAAGACCCAAGGGACTTGCCCTTGGAGAAGATTAGCTATCATTTTCGCAGGAGGTGTATTAGAGGCAAAGGGAACAGGACCGCCTATCTCGACTTGGCCCAGAGTGGGATGTTTATAAGGCTGCCAATTGACAAATCCCTTACCTTCCAGCTCCTTATCGCTAAAAGAAAGAAGAGCTTTTTCCTGAGCGCTGCCGCCTTCGACCTTTTTAGGCTGGGCTCGCTGCTTTAACATGGCCGCCATTTTTTTAGTAGTCATCATTCCTTTTTTAACAGCATCCATGACCATTTTTGCTTTAAAATTGGCAAGGGCTCCGGCTGATTTGAGAAACTCTTGGATTTTTTCTTCACCTAAAGCTAAAAATTCTTCATTAGTCATAGATTCCAGCTTTTCTGGAGTTAGCT
>CAZEQD010000074.1:0-8179 GCA_964514305.1 uncultured Eubacteriales bacterium | reverse complement strand
TGTTTTTGAGCAGATACATAAGAGAATGATGTCAATAGAAAAACAAAAAATACTACTAAAATTGTAATCTTTCTAAAATTCATAAATTCCTCCTTACTACCATTTTAATAACATTCATTTTAAATAACTCAGTTAAATTTTTACTTTCATTTTTTTATTAAACTTTTTTCACTACCTTTATCTTCGTTGCTCATACTTTTTAAGAATTTCCTTTTTGATCTTTCTCTAAATCTCCTCCAATTTTCTGTGATTTTCACCTGGTGGCATTCTGGAATGAACATATCACAGCAAAAAGATGAGATCAAGAATAGGACAAAAAACAAAAACGATGAAATAGGCAAAAACTCAGCTATTAAATAGACTCCACCCTCGAATGAGCAAAAAGCAGTAACAGAGGTTCTCAAAAATAGTTCCTCCTTTCCTCGGCTGCCATTAGGAGTTCCTGCTGGACATGATGAGGTGGGGCCGGCCTTTCGGCCACAAAGCTAAGCTCGAGGTGACAAATGATTCTGTCGATAACCTTTGGATCTTCGATGGTAAGAAGGCTTAGTAAGAAGGCTTAAGGGTCGTAAGAAGGCTTAAGGGTCAAGGCTTAAGGGTCTGTTAAGGGTCAAAAGGCTTTCAAAAGGCTTAAGTTCAAAGGCTTAAGGGTCAGACCGATTTATCCTATTGATAAAGAAGAAAATAGCCTTAAATTTGATTTAATTATGGTGCTTAGAGCGCGTTTTCTGGGTTAAAATAGGGCTTGTAAGAAACTTTAGCCTCATAGAGAATATGTAGATCCCGTCTCCTTTCTTTTTTTCGGGCCCTGGATTTTTCTCCACTCTCTTTCTTTATTTTTTCTAGAAAAGACCAACTTCCCACAGCAACGATTTTTGTCCATTTTTTATCTCTCTTGAAATAGAGATTTGTTTTAGTTGAGTTTTCAACTATCCATTGTCTTTAATCAATTAAGTTTTGCGGTATTTGGCGAATTTGAGCAGGAATTCTTATTTATGGCAACGGTGAGTGATATGCCAGATAAATCCTGACTGAAAATATCTTCTTGCTCTCGGCATTTTTGTCTGTTATTTAGAAAGACGATTTTGGCCCTAAAAAAGCTCATTTAAGGATAGAAATTGATATATTATGGTGAGTTTCTGTTGTTAAATCAATAATTTAAGTCGGTCTGACCCTATTTACTTGACTGTACTCCTCCTATTTACTCCTTGATTTACTCCTGACTATTTACTCCTGACCCTATTTACTCTATTTACTATTTACAATTTAATATTTAGTCCTAAAATAGCTGGAGAAAATTGGGAAAAATAGTGTTAGGATAGCGAAGTTGCAAAGTTTTTCCCTTTCTGTATAATATATTTCTTTAACCACAATGAAGTGCGATTCGGAAAAAGAGAATAGATAATTTACCGATAATCCCTTAAATGTGGGTCGAGCTTGCCTGTGGGAAAGATTAAATTTTATCCTTTTTTTTTGAGCTGTTTGATCTTAGGAATTTTCTCTTCTGCATTTATAGGGAATCCCATCCCGAAAGCTAAAAACAAACTTAATATCCTTCTCATCACGATAGATACGCTCAGGGCAGACAGGCTGAGCTGTTATGGCAGCCAGCGTCCTAAAACTCCGAATATTGATAGACTTGCAGAGAGAGGCGTGCTTTTTTCAAGAGCCTTTGCCAACACCTCCACCACACTACCATCTCATACGAATATACTCCTTGGGGTAACTCCTAACTATCATGGTGTTCATGAAAATTTAAATTTTATCGTAAGTGAAAAATTATTTACTTTAGCCGAGCACCTAAAGAATAATGGTTATGCAACCGGGGCGTTCGTGGGTGCTTACCCTCTTGACTCAAGGTTCGGACTATCCCAGGGTTTTGATATTTATGACGATAATTATAGGCACGTTCACACTAAAAATTTTTCCCTTTTAGAGAGAAATGCTGAAGCTGTGATCAAGGCCGCCCTGGAATGGTTGCAGGGTCGAAGATCCCCTTGGTTCCTCTGGATCCATTGTTGGGATCCGCATATCCCGTATGATCCACCGGAGCCATTCAAAACTCAATACAAAGAGCATCTGTATGAAGGGGAGGTTGCCTACGTCGATTTTGCCTTGGGAAAGTTCCTTGATTACATGAAAAAGAACAGTCTGTTCGATTCGACTCTCATCATCTTTACTGGAGACCATGGCGAATCATTAGGCCAGCATGGTGAGGAGACTCACGGTTTTTTCGCCTACAACTCCTCCATCTGGATCCCTCTCATAATTTGCAATCCAGCAACAGTCCCAGGTCGCATCGAGCAATATGTCAGTCATATCGACATATTCCCGACAGTATGTGATATTCTGGGAATCGAGAAGCCATCTTTCCTTCAGGGAATCTCTCTCCTCCCAGCTTTGAAGGGAATGAAGCTTCCAGAAAGGCCCATCTATTTCGAATCTTTGTATCCTTACTACAGTCGGGGATGGGCACCCCTGAAGGGTTTTATTCTCGAGAAGAAAAAATTCATTGACTCTCCCATTCCTGAGCTGTATGACCTGGAGCATGATTTTGATGAGCTCAACAACCTGGCTGAACGAAAAAAAATAATCAAACTCACGTCGCAGCTCAAGAAAATCATTAATGATCTGACACCATCCGAGAAAATTGATGCTGCTCAAAAAGTCGACCGGGAAACCCGGGAAAAGCTGGCAAGTTTGGGTTATATCTCGAGCGTTCAAGTTTCGCGAAAAAAGAATTTTGGCATTCAAGATGATGTAAAGATTATCCTTCCCTACATAAATAAGGTAGAGGAAGCTTGGGAGCTGTATGAAGAGGGAAAACAAGATGCGGGAATCAAGATTTTGAAGGAAATCATACAGGAGAGAAAAAATATAGATTTGCCGTATAAAATCCTTGCTTCTATCTATCAAGAGAAAAGAGATACAAAGGAGGCTATTGTTATCCTGGAGCGAGGGCTCAAGGCTCTCCCCTCAAACTATGAAATATTTATCGAATACATAAAGCTGCTCATATCTGATAAACAGTATGACAAAGTCATCAGCAGTTTTAAAAAAACGAGTATTAGAGAAGCAGAGTATGATCCTGCAATATGGAACAATCTGGGATTTGCCTATGACAAGAAAGGCAATTTTGAGGAGGCGATCAAAGCTTACAAGATGGGTCTTTCCCTTGATGATAAGTTACCTGGGCTTAACAACAACCTTGCCAATGCCTATCATTCCTATGGTCTACAATCAAGAGATTCCTCCATTTTTTCTAGATGCTTCGAATACTACAAAAGAGCTATAGAACTCGATCCCGAATATGCAGCTGCCTACTATAGCTTAGGTCATGCCTACAAGCACGCAGGAAATCTGGAAGGAGCTATCTACTGCTGGGAAAAAGCTCTTGAAGTCGATCCAGATTTCAGGAAGGCTCTTTTTGATCTTGCCACATTCTATCTAAACGCTGGGGATAAAGTGAAGGCATTTGATATACTCAGTAATTATAAAAAACAGTACTACCATCTCATGCCTCTCGCTGAGAGAGAAAGATTAAATACTCTCCTTGAAAAATCCCAGAAATAATCCGGTTTAGATAGCCAATATAATATTAGGCCAAGGAACAGATATGTGCATTGAGCGAAGAATTAGAAATAAATTGTTAGAAATGCAGAAAAAAGCAGAGATTAATCTGAAGGATAATGTTTTGCCGTTCTGGACAAAAAACAAATGGGACAATGAGTATGGAGGTTTCCTAACACGATTAGATAGGACTGGGAAATTAATCGATTAACGTTCTGAAATGAGCTCATCACAGGAAAAACAACGAGGTCAATGACCACAAAATAGAGACAAAGCGCCGAAAACAACAAAACAATTAGCTATAAGATAGACTCCTCCTCTCAAATCGACAGAGAGCAGCTAGCAAAGCCCTTAGAAATATTCCTCTCTCCCTTCGGCTGCTATCATCAGTTGTTGCTGGACAACTTGTGGTGGAGGAGGGCGTTCGGCATGAAAGGTGAGCTTGAGATGGCCGATGATCCTTTTATGATGATGTGATGCAAGCCCTTTTTTGAGCGCCTCCTTTTTATCTCTCTTTAAGATTCCCTTTAGGGTAGAACACAGACGGCACGGATTTGACGGACAAACACGGATAAAAATTAAAGTAAAAAATTCTTCTAAGTCTGTGTAATCCGTTAAATCCATGTTCAAAGAATTAGAACACAGATGGCACGGATTTGATGGATAAGCACAGAGAAAAACTAAATAAATTTTTCTTAGATTTTAATCAGTGAAAATCGGTCCCTTCCAAAGGCTGGGCTGAGATGATAAAAAAAGTCTATGAGATAGATCCTCTCATCTGTCCCGAATGTGGGGTAACTATGCGGATTGTCTCATTTATTGAAGATCACAAGGTCATAGACAAAATCATCAAACACCTTAATCTGACCTTTAAGGCTGCTCGGCCCCCGCCTAAATATATTACACAAAGCTAAAAGGAAGAGAGCATAATCAAATTCACTTTATTCGAAGTAAAAAATATTAAAGACTAAGTCACATTTTGGGCAAGCATGCCTCTATCCGCTACCGGGTTCAAGGAGAGGACAGATCCACTAAATCAGTGGAGTGGACTATAGAACCAAATGGCAAGGGTCAATCAAAGTTACAGTAGAAGCTATGGCAGCAAAAGCTGGCCACGACAAAAAGACAATTAATATAAAATAAATTTTTCAGAAAGAATCAGTCACTTTAGCATCTTTTCAATTTCGTCGCTGAGGCCTGTTATTTCCCATCGAATCAATGAAATGGGAATCATTCCTGCTCCACGAAACTTGTCCATAAATTGGCGTATATTAAATTCATCCCCTAATTGTTGGGCTTGATCGGCCATCAAAGACAGAAGTTGGAGTTTGCCAATAACCATGCCCATATGCCAGCCTGGAAAACGGAGCGTTGTTTCCATTTCATACCAGGCTTCAAAGCCATCAGGGAGCATCCAATGGTAAGGAGTTTGCTCATAACAAAACTCGAATGAATCCTTTAAATTAAACTCGTGGCTATGTAATTTCAGGTCTGCAAGGGCCCTGATTGCTCGAAAAGCCATCATGATGTAGTTAATCTCACGGCCTCTCGGATATTTATCAAAGAGACCAGCGCGCATAAAAATTTCTTCCAGGCCAAAAGCCAGTCCCTCAGAACGAATCATATCCATAGCAAAAAGCCGCCGGGCTCCTCTAATAGGACGGCTATCCCGCTGGAAGCATAATTCGTCAAAGTGATGGCCAAGAAATTCATGAATTAATGGTGAAGGCAACGGGTTTCTATCTTCACACTGCTCAAAGAAATCACGGACATTGCCCCCCTGCCTTGAAGGGAAATCTTTCCAGGCTTTGGGAGGAAGTGGTTTTAAGTAATCTGGAATAGTTAATATTTCCTTTTCATGCAAGAAATTTAGAAGGTGCTTCTGGTATTTATAGTAACGCTGACGATATTCAGCTTCATTTTTAACTGGCTCAACCTGAGGTAAGCCACTATTGCGGTATTGTTCTAATTTCAAAGCAGATATGGCCCGCTTATATTCATTTTCCATAATTGCCATTAACTCTTCCCAAGTAAAAGGTACAAGTTGAACATTTTTCATCCACCAATTATAGTTTTCTACACCAACGCCAGCCGGTTCTGTCATTTTGTCCTTATTCTCCTCAAGCCAAGTGCCATAATCTTCTACAGCCGCCTTGGCTTTATCTGCATAGGCAACCAGATCGGGGTGATATTTGGCTAATTCACTTGAGATATTTCTGTAAATGGCAATCTCCTCATTTAAAAAATGAAGAGCAATCAAAGCCAAATCTCCAGATGCTTCTCTGAGATTTTCTTTTGCTTTGTTATAAATCTTGGGTATAGCCTGTAGTTTTACCTTCAACTCAGCCTGCTTCCCCTCAGATAAGGGAAAATTTCTGGGGATTTCTAACGTCCCATAAAACACAGGGCCAGCTCCCGCCTGAGATTGAAGGTAAAAGCAGGGATCCCGAGACCAAGGGCGGAGGACTCGATGATAAAATTCAAGCCCATTCATTTCTGCACGGACAAGATGATAGTCAACCTGTTGAGATACAGGCCAGTTGCTTATATCAATTGCTGCCAGCCACTTTTGGAATTTATTTAATTTGCCATATTGTTCAGACATTGCCTGAGGGGAATAATCAGGCACTCCATCTATGACATTGGGCTTTGTAAAATCACGAAAATCCTTAAATAATTTGAGGAATACTTGATAATCACTGCTTTTAGCTACATTAGACCCATTTTTTCCGGAGGAGCAAAAAGAATAAAAGGTAAAGCTAAGCATTACATAGACAGCAAAAGCTAAAACAAAATAATTTCTTTTAATCATGACTAATCTCCTTATTTTTTAGTTTGATGATTCAATCTTCAGATTGCAGCCATTTATGCTTAGCTTTATCCCAAAGTTAAACTTAATGATAATTAATTCAGGCTGTACAGTCAAACCAAGATTGCCGGTAGAGATAAAAGTTGAAATGAAAATACTCTTGCTATAAAGAGGGAGAGTTAGGCGGTTGCTTGGGGTAAATGAAGCCTATAACACCACTCAAGCTCAGAAGCTGCTTTTTATGTAGGAGGAGTGGCGCCAAACGACTATAGCCACTATAAGATGGCCTCTGGTAGAGAGGGCAGGAAAAATCATTCGGCATGGAAGAAAATTTATCTTAAGAATAGTAGCCCCCTTGGATAAGCTTCGGATTTTTCTCAGATAAGGCAGAGATGTTTTGCTTTTAGATAACTGATATTAAATAAGAAAACAAAAAGAAGCTTTAAAAAGAATCTGAC
This sequence comes from uncultured Eubacteriales bacterium, assembly GCA_964514305.1. GTDB lineage: Bacteria > Acidobacteriota > Aminicenantia > Aminicenantales > Aminicenantaceae > CAZEQD01. The sequence goes on along the minus strand of CAZEQD010000074.1, from coordinate 1,342 downwards.
ACTTTGTGTCCCGTTATTATTGAAGATGAGGATCCCTTTATACCTTCCAAAGGTTGGGCTGAGATGATAAAGAAGGTCTATGAGATAGATCCTCTCATCTGTCTAAAATGTGGGGGAACTATGCGAATTGTCTCATTTATTGAAGATTACAAAATCATAGACAAGATCATCAAACATCTTAATCTGACCTTTAAGAGTGCTCGGCCCCGCCTCCTCAAGCTCAGTTCTCTATTGCGGCTGAGGAACTATCAGAATATATGTGATGTTCTAAACTACCTTAGTTCAAGAGGACGAAGGGAGATCTCTGTTCTTTTTGGGTCTCTAATCTACTGATTTTCTGATATTTTCTCTTTTTTGTGGGTTCCTTTTTGGCTTTTCCTTTATTTTATACATATACATAAGATAGATGATGAAGTTGCTTAGAGGGTGGAAATTTTGTGAAGAGATTGAAACCGTTATAATGACTAAAGATGAACTTAAAAAATTTTTGGAATTAGAAAAGGAACATTGGAAAAAAGCTGATTAGACAAAAGGAGAAGTTATGATCAAGGTAATAGAAGTCACTGACCAGACTTTTTGAGCAGGAAATTATTAATTCAAATGTACCCGTTGAACTGGATTTTTTGGCGCCGTGGTGCAGACCAAGCTTGATGGTATCCCCTATATATGACAAGCTTGCAAAGGAATATACACCTTAAAAAGAGCTGATTTGGTCTTGACAACCGGACCACTTCATATGTATATTTACGAAATTGAAAACGGAACTACATTCAAACTCATCGAAAAGAGAAATAATCCTTATGCAGAAACAATGCAACATTTGAGAACGCTGGATGTCTATGAATTGATTCAAGATTGTGCCGTTACTATATCGGCGCATATCGGGAAAAAAGGCATAACCAGGCTGCAAGAAAGAGGAATGCAGTTTATTTTCAAAAAGGGAAAAATTGAACAGGCATTGATTGAAGTCAGCAATGATGACAATAAAATGCACCAGGTGCAAAAAGAAAATTATTAAATATAAAAAAATCGGAAAGGGACGATTGTGGTACTGCTGGAAGGACAGAATAATCGAGGATAATAGCGTCCACGTCGGCAGTGAAATTAAATGTCAATGCGGTAATTCAATCGGGATTGATGAAGGGAAGTGGATTAAGATGAGGCAGCATTCTTTTCACTACTCAGGAACTGTAACGAGAAAGAAAAAAAATGAAGCGAAGCTTTCTTATTAGGATGATAAATCATTTTTAAGAGGAAAAAATTATTGCAAAGAGGATATTGGAGGAACTTGAGAAGTTAAAAAGAATTAGTAATAAGGAGAATAGTGATGAAAGTTAGCCGT
>CAZEQD010000073.1:0-9476 GCA_964514305.1 uncultured Eubacteriales bacterium | reverse complement strand
GACCAAAAGCATTGAAGATATTGGCTCCCTCGATAAAAAAGGGCCTTTTTTCTTTGTAGTAGGTTTCATAGGCTGAGAGATTAATAACAGCAGGATCGACTTCAACCTGACCAAAATCAGGGTTTATGGTTGCATCCAAAGTAAGGTTGCTCTTCACTCCTATTTTTAGGTCAAGACCGAAGTTACCTAAGAAATCTTTACCGGTCTCGAAAGGATTGCCTTCTTCTGCTGGACTGAATTGTGCTTCTCCCACAGTATAAGGCAGAAATTCAATATGCCGACCGGGATGAATGCCATTAATACCTTCCAGGCGGGCAAAGCGGGAAACAAAGCCGCTTTCTTCTTTGGGAATCCAGACGTAATTGTCTTTTTCGTTTTTGCGCTTGATAATGCGTTGAAAATTAACACCCCAGATATACTCGCTTTTTTTAGGAAAGCGGAGTTGATTATAAGGAATTTTGATTTCGACAGACCAGCCTTGCTCATCAACTGAAGTAGCCCATTCCCAGATTCCATCCCAAGTGTCATCTTTCCATTCATCATTGTAAAGGGTCCAATCGCAAATGGACCCAGCTGGACTTACAGCAAACTGGAAGCCTGTGCGGTGATCAAAGTAAGGATCAACAGAAAAAATAAACCAATCAGAATCGACAAAATCGTCCCGACGTCCGAGCCGGCTGATAATGTGTTCAGGCTCGGAGTCTAAAAGACGAGCAGCTACATAAAGAGCTTGATCATCATAAGCCACCCAGACAATCGTTCTTTCAGTGGGTTGGGCACCATCATGTGGGTCAGATTGAACAAAATCACTGTAGCCATCTCTGTTCCAAACTGGCTCATCAAGACGCCCATCTATGGTTACGACATGGTTAAGGCGGACAGCTTGAATGACTTTTTGTTTTATGATTTGTGATTCCTTGGCCTTTATGAAGAGAGGAATTAATATAAATAATATTATTATTAAGACAGACTTTTTTCTCATCTACAATCTCCTTGACAATTCTGTTTTTTGGGAATTTCGCTATTTCTTCAATTAAGGCCATATCATTATTATAAACGCAGACAAAGAAGATAAGGTTGCCTCCGATTATATTAAAAGAAAAATTTCAGAAATGAAGTGGTTTTGGGAATGTTTTCTACCGCCAAAAAAAACTTGAATTTAATCAGATTTTTGATATTACTAAAAAGACCATGAAATTTTCCAGACTATAAAGTATCTAAATAGTAAAACTTATATTATATTTCTAAATAAGGAGGGAAAATGAGAAAAATAAAGTTGCTAATTATTCTTGGCCTGATTTTATCAATTCTTTCTTTCTGGCCAAAAGCCTATTCTCAATCGGCAGAAAAAATTGACAAATTATTTGAAAAACTAAGCTGGCGCTCTATAGGGCCGGCCATCATGGGGGGCCGTACCGTGGATATTGAAGCTTTAGCGAGAAAACCATGGGTTATCTATGCTGCCATTGGACCCAGTGGTGTCTGGAAGTCTGAAAATAATGGTATTACCTGGAAACCAATTTTTCATAAAGAAAAGACTGTTTCTGTAGGAGATATTGCTGTTTCGCAGTCTCATCCCCATATCATCTGGGTGGGTACAGGCGAGGCTACCTGCAGAAACAGTGTTACTATCGGTGACGGAGTATATAAATCTACAGATGGGGGAAAAACCTGGAAGAATATGGGTCTCAAAGAAACCAGGCATATCAGTCGTATTATTATCAATCCCGGAGATCCCAATATCGTTTATGTGGCAGCTATGGGCCATCTCTGGGGACCAAATAAAGAGCGTGGACTTTACAGGACTATAGATGGTGGCCAAACTTGGGAAAAGGTGCTTTACCTTGATGAAAATACTGGCATTGCTGATTTAGCCATGGATCCTGAAGATTCGCTTACTCTTTATGCTGCTGCTTATGAATACCGCCGCCTGCCTTATTATTTTTCCAGTGGAGGACCATCAAGTGGCATTTACAAATCCACAGACGGAGGCAGGACGTGGAAAAAGCTGGTGAAGGATTTGCCCCAGGGAATTCTAGGCAGAATTGGGCTGGCTGTTTCTCAAAGCAAGCCTAATGTTGTTTATGCCCTAATTGAGCATAAAGATGGAGGCGTCTGGCGTTCGGAAGATAAGGGCCAAAGCTGGAAGAGGATGTGCGATTATAAAACCTACAAAATGATAAACTTTCGCCCTTTTTATTACAGCCAGATCCGGGTTGATCCCAATGATGATAAAATTGTTTATGTTTTTTCAGGTGGGCTTTATGTTTCTAAAGATATGGGAAAAAAATTCAGAGCCATTTCAGCTGGCACTCATTCAGATCATCATGCTCTCTGGATAGATCCATCTAATCCTCTTCATTTGATTGATGGCAATGATGGAGGAATAGACATTACTTTTGATGGAGGCAAAAATTGGTACGATGTAAAACATATGGCTGTGGCTGAGGTTTATCATATTGGTTTTGATTTTAGAAATCCTTATTATGTTTATTGTGGTCTCCAGGATAATGGAAGCTGGGGTGGACCAAATGCCACTCTTGATTCTGGCGGAATCAGAAACAGCGATTGGTACATGATAGGAGGGGGTGATGGCTTTTACACGGTTGTTGATCCTACTGATCACGATATAATTTACAGCAATTGGCAGATGAATAATTTATGCCGCTATAACCTGGAAATTGGCCGCAGTAAAATTATAAGACCAGCGGCCTCCTTAAAAGATCCGCCTTATAGATTCAACTGGAATTCTCCTGTTTACATCTCTCCTCATGATCCCAAAACTGTTTATACGGGAGGAAATTACTTGTTTAAAACAACTGATGGTGGCCATTCCTGGGAGCTTATTAGTCCTGATTTAACCACCAATGACCCTAGAAAACAAATAGATTCAGGTGGTCCAATTACGCCCGACAACACAGGAGCTGAAATTCACTGCACCATTGTTACTATTTCCGAGTCCCCAGTAGAACAAGGTGTAATCTGGTGTGGAACTGATGACGGTAATGTGCAGCTTACCAGAGATGGAGGCCGAAGCTGGCATAATGTTGTTGAAAATATTCCTGGCTTACCTCCCTATACCTGGTGTTCTTCTATAGAAGCTTCTCATTTTGAAGGCGGCAAAGCCTATGTTGCTTTTGATGGACACCGTACTGATGATTATAGGCCCTATTTGTACGTAACTACTGATTATGGTCAGACCTGGCGGTCGATTAAAGGCAATCTTCCTCTGGGCTGGATTCATGTAGTACGGGAAGATTTAAAAAATAAAAATCTTCTTTTTGTCGGCACCGAGTTTGGTATTTTTGCCTCTTTAGATGGCGGCCAAAGCTGGTTTTCCCTGCGGAATAATTTGCCGACGGTGGCTGTCAGGGATATTGCTATCCATCCTCGGGAAAATGATTTAATCATCGGTACCCATGGCCGTGGCATCTGGATTATGGATGATATTTCACCTCTTCAAGAGATGAATAGTGATCTTTTAGAAACTGAGGCCTACTTATTTAACATCAGGCCAACAACTGCTTTTCTCCGTTCTTCAAGAAGAGAGCCCTTTTCAAGACCTATTTTTGCTGGGAAAAATCCTGCCTACGGAATGATCATAACTTCATATCTTAGAGAAAAACCTAAAGAAAAGCCAAAGTTAACTATCATCAACCAAGATGGTCAGATTTTTTATGAATATAAGCTGGCGACTAAAGAAGGTCTTCAAAGAATTGCCTGGAATCTGCAGTTTGTTCCTAAAACCAAAGAAGGGAACCCCATTAAACCGGGCAGTGCTGGATTTATAGCCTTGCCAACGGCGCCAGCCGGAAAATACAAAGTTGTTTTATCTGTGGGAAAAAAAATCTTGGAAAATGAAGCTGTTCTCAGGGCTGATCCTCGTTTGAAGTTTAAAGAAGAAGAAAAAAAAGCTCAACTTGAAGCGCTAACTAAAGTTTTAATTATTTCTAAGAAAATGGGCCTCTCGGTGACAGCCGCCAGGAATATAAGACGTCAGTTAGATAAACTTATAAATGAGTTAAAAAATAAACCCCAAGAAAATCAAAGCATCTTAAAAACAGTAGAAGATTTCGACCACGAATTCGGGCTTCTTGAGGAGAAAATTGTTCCTAAAGAAATAGGATACAGAGGCTCAATGGAAATAGCTTTAAGAGGTGGACCGCTTCCTCAGCAACTGATGTCTTTAGGAAGTTCCATAAGCAGTTATCCTTCAGCTCCGACTCAAACTGATCTAGCTCAGCTTGAAGAACTAACAGACGTGGTTGATAAACTGGTAGCTGAGCTGAATGGTTACCTTGAAGTAGAAATTCCAAAACTTAACATTCTCTTAAAAGAAAACAATTTAAAGCCTCTTAAAGTCCCCAAGAAAGTAAAGCTTTAGATCGCTATCAACCTAGAGTCCAGAGGTTAATTATATTTCAATTTTAGGTAGAGAAGAGAGACTATTGGCCTTGGCATCTTTGAGCATAATTTGATACAGTTCCTGACGAAGCGCTTTATCGGGCAGCACAGGAGAGTTTTCCTGGAGAAGCTTTTCCACTTCTTCTCTGGCTCGGTCAACCATAGATTTTTTCCCAAGGGAAACCCAGTAGTCATAAGTATCTCTATCTATAATCTTGGGAAATGAATGTTCAAGACGGTACCACTTGCTTGTGTGGGGCATTGATAGAAACTGGGAATTCTCTTCCAGTCCTTCCAGCAAATCTTTGGCAATAGGTTCATCCCTTTGGGCTATTCCGTTTAATAAGCGATAGACCATACCACAGATTTCATTATCAATGACCAGTTTTTCCAGGCTCTGACAACTTTCAAAATCAAGCATACCAGGACCGGAGACAATATTAATTCCGGAAAGAGCAGCCATTATTGCTCCCAGGCTTGTTTCCAGTCCGGCTTGAGAATCGTTTAGCTTAGAATCGCTGAGGGCCATATAAGCATGGGTAGGTAAATTAAGAAATTTGGCTATTTGAGCATAGGCTGAATCAATCATCATGGTTTCTATAGCTCCCATAGGAGTGGTGCCTTTTCTCATGTCAAAGCTGGAGGGAGAACCACCAAAGATAACTGGCGCTCCTTTTTGAGCTAACTGGGTGATAACCAATCCTGCAAGATTCTCGACTACATGCTGAACCAGAGTTCCTGCTATAGTTATGGGAGAGGTAGCTCCTGTCATGCCCATGGAGATAAGCTCAGAAGGAATACCAGCTCGGGCACAGTCAATCAGGCTTTGGGTAGTCAGGTTGCTCCATTTTAGAGGAGGGGAGGGGCAGGCATCAAAAATGGCCAGCGGTTTTTCTTGAAGCTTTTTTTCACTGCCTCTTACAGCTACTAACATCTCGTACATGGGTTTAAAGCCTTCTACTCGGAAAGTTCCGGTTACAGAAGGCTTAGTGGAAAAAAGAAGGCCCAGATAGAGGCGGTAGCTATCGGAGATAATATCAGGCACATCACTGCTAATAATCCCTGTGCACTGGAAATGGATGTATTCCATGTTTTCAGTTATCCGATAAAAATTGATGACATCCTGGCTGACAGCTTTTCTTTGCTCCTGGGTCTGGGAATCGAGGATAGTTACCGCAGCTGAACCTGGATCAAAGTGAACTTCATCTCCTCCTACTAAGTGTTTAACTTTTTCTTCTCTGTCATAAAAAGTAATGGTTGAAGGAGCTGAAGCAAGGCTGCTTTCGACAAGTTCAGGTTTGATGAAAACTCTTTGGGAGGACTCTTCGATCTTTGTTCCTGCCTGGGCAAAAAGGGATAAAGCCTCCTTGTTTTCAATAAATAAACCTTTTTTTTCAAGGACCTCATAAGCTTCATCCAGAATTTTTTGGATAAACTCATCACTTAAAAGCTTTAATTGGGGTCTAATAGCTTTAATCATTTTAACCTCTCTTAAGTCAATATTTTTTTCTGGTTGTTAGATTTTTGTCTATATAAAAATTTGTTCTAAAAGAAATAGATTTTCGAGGAACCATCATCCATGAAATGGGATTAAGTTTAACTCCAATTTCTTCTCCTGGCAGCAGACTGAAGATAAATTTTTGTTCTGTTAAAGGCCAGAGTTTATATCCAGGAGAAAATCTTTTACTGGGCCATAGATCAAGTTCCCTCGCTTTTTGAGCTAGAATTTGATCTGAATGACGAGCAACTTCCTCGGCTGCTTCCGAAGCCAAAGCATCCAGAATTAAGCTTCTAATCATTTCGTTGTTCTTCAGATGTTCTTCAATTTTTTTTTCACTACAGAACCAATGGTGCAGATACAAAGAGCAACTTTTTCAGCTTGATTGAAAATTGGATGTTTGTTGGTTTCCTCATAATCTATTATGGTTAAGATAGAGGCTGGCTGGAGGAGAGAAACCATCCCTTTTTTTTCCTTCTTTGATAAGCTGTTGAATGGAGGGTTTAGTTTCAGCTAAAGGCTTCTTGTACACGATTAGTCTCAAAACTCTTCTTTCCTCTACCTCTATTTTAAAATTTTCGATTTTTTCTATAACTGCCATATCTAATCTGCAGATTCGATTAACTTTTTTGCTTCATTGACAGCAGTTATAGCATTTTCTGCATATCCGTTAGCTCCTATGTTTTCAGCCCATTGCCGGCTAACAGGAGCTCCGCCTACCATGACTTTAAACTGACCGTAAAGGTTTTTCTCCTTCAGCATTTCTACTAATTTTTTCTGGCCGAGCATGGTTGTGGTGAGAAGGGCTGAAAGACAGATAAAATCTGCCTTTTCTTCAACTGCTTTTTCGATAAATTTTTCCAGTTTAACATCTGCTCCTAAATCAACCACCTCAAAACCATTGGCACCCAGCATAGAAGATACTAGATTTTTACCTATATCATGGATATCACCTTCTATTGTGCCTATTACTACTTTCCCCAAAGATTTAGTTTCAATTTTGGCCTTTACCAACTCAGGCTGCAAAACAGCCATAGCCGCTTTCATACATTCAGCGCTAGTAATTAATTCAGGTAAAAAATATTCTCCCTTTTCCCAATATTCACCTACCTTCTGGATGCCAGGTACATAGCCTTTCTCAATAACTTCATTCAGGTCAAGCTTTTCCTCCACTGCTTTTTTGGCCAGGGCCACTGATTCTTCTTTGTTGCCTTCAATAATAGCTTTTTTGATTTGCTCAAAAAATTGTTGATTGTTCATGTTATCTCCTTTGTTGAATTTTATTTTTATTTTTTTTTACAGCCTTTATTTTCTCTAAAATTTCAGGTTGGTTGCCATTAACTTCGATCGATTTTTCCCAGGCAGCTAGAGCTTCCTCATGGGATCCCAACCTGTAGTAACATTCTCCCAGGGAATTCAAGAGATTGGTATTAAGGCCGTAGCGGGAGATGGCCTGATTATAAACAGCTACAGCCTGATGATATTCCCCCAATGACTGATGCGACTTGCCTAAAAGATAATAGAGTTGATAAGGAATTTTTTCTAAATTAGTAAAGGAAAGTAGGAGCTGTTTCGTTTGTTTATAATTTTTTTTAATAAAATAAACCCTGGCCAAACCTAAGGCATATTTCAGAAAATCAGGCTGCCTTTTATAAGCTTGTTCTAACAATTTTTGGGCTCTTTCTATTTCTCCCTTATTGAAAAGCTGTTCTCCCATGATAAAAGAATAATTTGGATGGGAAGCAGGGAGGAGAGTTCTAGAATAAACCCAGGGGCGGGGGATAGCTACCGCCGAGGTAATTTCAAATTTTTCCTCTCTGGAAAGAAGTTCTTGACTATGGTCTACTAAGCTGATTTTGATCTGATAATGCCCAGGCTGAAATTTTTGAAGAGAAAATTCTTGGATAAAATTCATTTTGTCTGGATATTCGCTTACTTTTTTAACTAAAGTTAAGAACGGTTGGCTTTCTTTTGAAAATTCAAATTTCAGCTCCTTGTTCTTGATCTCGCTTGTCTTTAAGCCTAATACCTGAAAAACCAGAAAAAGCTTATCATGAGGATGAAAGATATTTCTAGGTTGAAAATATACTTGATGGCTATCTATTTTAAAAGGCTTAAGGGCATTGGATTTGGATGAGCCCTCTTCTAATTTATAGCCCAAGATAAAGGAGCTCAGATGAAGAACATCTGTTTCCCCTGGTACGGTGATTTCCTTTTCAAGAGAAGTAAATTCTTTGGAAACCTCATTTTTGATAATGAGCGAAAAGCGGTAAGTACCAGCTGTGAGAGGGAACATGTCGTAAAGGTCAAATGGTTTATATGTTATCTTTTTAACCTTGTCTTCATTCAACTCGACCGAAAATGATCGTTCATATTGATAGATTGTTTTACCTTTTAGATCAGAGACATTCCCGTTTATTTTCAAGTGAGTTGAAAATTTTTGCTTGAATTGCTGAATAGAAAATTTTCTAAGTTCAACTGCATAATGGACGAAAAATATCCCTGATGGGTCCTTAAAAATTTTTACCGAATGATCGTTATCAATATAATTGGCTGAATAATCTACTTCTACTATGTCTTTATACATTAAAAACTTTTTAGCATAGATATCATTTAACTTCTTTTGGGGAACTGTGGATATATTCTGAAGGAGAATGTCAGAAGCTAAGGAAGGACGGCCAAAGTGGGCTCTCTCTCCAGGAATAAGAGAAAGTGAGAGATTAGCTAATGTAGGATTTATTCTTTTAAGGGCTCTATAGGCAGCCATATAATTTGCTTGATCACCAAAATATGAAGTTAGAAGAGCTTGAGGCCCGTCACTTGAGGGGCTATAAAGTACATATTCACCAATATTATTTTTTTGAAGAAAAATCAGATTAAAGCCGGCTGGTAATCCATATTGACTTAGTCCTTGATAGAACCAAACTTCAGTGTTATAAATTTCTGACTCTCCCGTATATCTCTGAATGTCTCGAGGCTCTCCTAACATGATGTAGATCCGGCCTCTATCCGTTTTCCAACCAGCCTTAGGTACGCCTCGGCCAAAATTATAATTGGCATAATTTATACGACGGTAATGCTCTTCTTTAAATTCATTTTCTGGGGTTCCGGGGGTAGGGTCTCGCTGCTTCCAAAAAGCCTCAATAAAAAGTTCTCTTTCTCTATCAGTTTTAAGCTGAAGAAAGACTTCTTTCTCTAAAGGAGTAATAATATAAGCCACATCTTCCTCAAGCCACTTTTTGAATTTTGGATTAAGATCCTGAGGGGATCCGTGGGAAACTGCAAGATTTAAATAAGAAAACAAGAAGATTGAAATAAAAGAGAAACATACCAACTTCGGCAATTTAGTCATCTTGAATAAGATATCTGGAAACAGCAAAAAATTCAAGAAGATACAAATTTTATAAACAAACCACGGCTAAAAACTTGATGATTTATTATTTGAAAACAATGTGATGTCAAAAATATGATTTTCATTATTAAATTTGTCTTTTATAATTAAATTTGTCTTTTATAATTAACAGATATAGTTAATAAAATAATATACAGAGCGTATAGTATTATTAGCAAATAA
>CAZEQD010000072.1:0-9502 GCA_964514305.1 uncultured Eubacteriales bacterium | reverse complement strand
GCAAAAAAGGAAAAAAGGAAATTATTTATCATTTGATTTATCCGATAAGAATTAATAAAATATTAACAATTTGAAGAGGATCAAGGGAAAAGGATGAACTACAGCCGATTGAGCAAAGCTCAGCTTATAAACAAATTACAGGAATTACAACGGCGAATTGAAAAATTAGAGAAAGCTAAATCAAAGCTGGAAATAATTAAGGAGCGGTTGACTACAGAAAAGGCCTTTTTTGACCAGATGTTTGAAAGCAGCCAGGAAGTTATCGCCATGGTTGATAATAAGGGTGTAATACTTCGTATTAATAAAAAATTTACCCAGGTGTTTGGTTACAGCCCTAAGGAGGCGGTTGGTAAGATGTTGGACGAACTGGTGACTCCACCTGAACTTCGCTCTGAAGCCCAAAAAATATCCCGAGAAATAGAAAAAGGAAAAGGAATTACAACAGAGGGGCTAAGGCAACGAAAAGATGGAAGATTAATAAATGTTTCTATTATTGGTTTGCCAATTATAATTAACCATCAGCAGGTGGGACAATATGCCATTTACATAGATATTACTGACCGCATCAAAATGGAAGAGAGATTAAAAGCTTCTCTTAAAGAGAAAGAAATGCTTCTAGGAGAAATTCATCACCGAGTAAAGAATAACATGCAGATTATGGCCAGTCTGTTTAGATTACAGTCTACCCAGGCGAAGGACAAGAGTATTAGGGAATTTTTTAATGTTGGCCAGAACAGAATCAAATCTATGGCTTTAATTCATGAATCTCTTTATCGTTCGCCAGATTTAGCTAGAATAGATTTTTCTGATTATATAAAAAAGATTACCACTCACTTGTTGGCCATGTATAGTATAGAGGGAAAAAAGGTCAAATTGACTACAGAAGTTGAAAATGTTTATCTGGATATTAATCGGGCCATCCCTTGCGGACTGATTATCAACGAACTTGTTTCCAATGCCTTGAAATATGCCTTTCCTGGCAACAGTAATGGAGAGATAATGGTGAAGATGTTTTCTGATGAAAATGGTAAATATAAATTAATCATTAGCGATAATGGCATAGGTCTTCCTGAAAACGTAGATTTTCGCCAAACCAAGACCTTGGGCCTACAATTAGTAACAGATTTAGTCAGGCAGCTCGATGGCCACATTCAATTGGAAAAGGACAAAGGAACAACCTTTAAGATAGAATTTGAAGCTTAAAATAAGAAAGACCAGATAAATAATATTGCATTCGATTAACCAATAATTATTATGTAAGATGAGTTCAAGAAATCCCCACTTTCTTCTGAGGCTGTTTGACTTCGTCTTTTTCCTTTGATATAAGTAGAAACAGCCTATGAAGGAAATTCATACAAAGGGGGAAGTTTTAGATATTAAATAAAACTACTATCTCCCTATAATTTAGAAGGAGGAAAGAAATGATATGGTGGGTAATGGCTTTGGTGGTCTTGACTATTTTGTCCTATCTGGCTGACGTCGGAGTTCTTACTTTCCTTCAGGAATTAAAAATTCCTGGGTTAAGCGCATCTATTTTGAGCATCTTAATTCTTCTTTGTACAGCTGGAATATTAGCCAGAATGCTGGTCATGGCCAAGAAAGGAGAAAGAGAGGCCTTAAGACAAAGAATAAGCGAGTTAGAAGGCAAATTGACAGCTTCCCACCAGAAAGAGGAATAATTATTTTAATTTAGGCCAACTCCAGAACTATAAGCAGCCTAATAATCCCCCTTTAGAGGAAGAAAAGAGCTGAATTTATATTTCATTTTTCTTAACCGAAGCTTGGAAATTTGATGTAAACTATATATCGAAGAGGAATTGAAATGAGGATAAAAGGATTTTTGGCTTTATTTCTGCTGGTAGTAATTATTGTCTTTTTTCTGTTTGTGGTTAGAGCTGGAAAGCAGAAGCAGCTTCCTGGTGAGATAGAATCTTTTAACGATATGAAATATAAGTTGACTAAGACCAATATGGCTACTTTAGAAAAGCTGATCACGACTTATATAGCCAATGAGGGCCACCCGCCCAATTCTCTTAAGGATCTTCAAGGTCTGTATGTTATATCTGCTGCCGGCGTTGATGCTTGGGGAACAGCAATCAAATATGAAAGAATTTCCGCTAGTGATTTTAAATTGATTTCAGCAGGCAGAGATAGAGTATTTAATACCAAAGATGATATTGTTGTAAAAAATTAGGAAAAAACCGCCAGAGAAAGCTGTTATTTTCTCGGAGGCTGGAATAGAAAGTGTTTAATTTTTTTCCAGAAACCCGGGTGGTTTTCAGCATCTTCGATTTTCAGCTTCTTGGTTGATTTTCGAAAATAGGCTTTATTTTCCCATTCTGGGCCTTTTTTGAGCATCTTTAAATCGTATAATTTCTTTTTCTCAGGATCCTTTAAATTCTGATAGGCTTCTTCAATTTTTTTTAACATGAATTTTCTTTCTTCTTCTGAAAGGAGGCGGTAGGGAGCTAAAGAATTTGGTCCATAGGTGGCTTTTCCCAAGTGATAAGCTCTTTCAATGTCTGAGGGAGAGGCATCTTTAGTTAAATTTAGAATTTCATAATAATCCATATTTTCGATTTTTTTGATGCCCTTCATTCTTTTATCTGAGCCAACTTTTACTTTGACTATTCACAATTTTTTGAGAGTTTAGAGGCAATGCTTCTGATAGATTGGGCTGCCTCAGAATCAGGATAGGTAGTCATAAAAGAAGAAAAATTTTTGAGGCTTAAATGAACTTTTTCATCATAAGGAACAGTACCTAAGAATTTAGCTTTTATAACCAGGTACTTTTGGATAACGTCTACCATTGATTCTCCCAACAGCCAATCTTGTTTGGTTTTAGCTTTATTAACTATCAGACAGGGCTTGAATTTCCTTAAAGCTCGGTAAAGAAGATGAGCATAAGATTTATCCTGAGATATGATGGCATTAAAAAAGCTGTAAATTGATTTTGAGTTATTTTCTGTGGAGTCTGCTATTTTTCTAACTAAATTTTGAATTTTATAATAATTTATATAGGATTTAAGGATTCTAATCAGGCAAGATTTGAGGAAATAGTAGGCATTTTCAATTGAAGTAGGTTCAGGGTTAATAACAATTATTCCCGGATTAGATAGAATGAAGAAATCGAGGTAATTGTAAGCAGTTCCAGTTCCAATATCAATTATAATTCTATCAGCTTCGAAGTTTTTAATATGCCTGATGAATTTGAGCTTTTTATAGTAGTTTAGATTGGCCGTAAAAGGAATCTTATCTGTGCCTTTGATTAATTTCAGGCCCTGAAAAGGAGTTTGAACCAGGGTCTGTTTAAGGGAAGAAACTTTATTGGCAAAGAAATGACCCAAATCTAAGGTAGAGTTGTTTATACCTAAAAGAGTATGTAGGTTTGGCCCTCCTAGATCGGCATCAATTAAAATGACGTTATTTTTTTGTGAGGCAAAGTAAATAGCTAAGCTAGCAGCAATAAAACTTTTTCCTGTTCCCCCTTTGCCTCCGCCTACAGACCAGATTGTTTTGGACGGACTGGAAGTAGAATGAGAAAGTGGCAATTTTTCTTCTGGCTGCATTAGAAATATTTATTGTTTATTTTAGCATAGCTCAACCTCTAAAATCTATTGAATTCGTGTAATTTTTTTGATATCTTACATATTCTATTCAAATTTCCCACAGGGAAGGAGTTGCCGCTTGCAGAAAACTTATGGAGATGTAGATAGTAAATTCAAATTTGTAATCATTACCTCAAAAAGAGCTAAAGAATTATTAAAAGGAGCCAAACCTAAGATTAAATCAAAGGCAAAAAGTTTGATTCGAATTGCTCAAGAAGAAGTTAGAGAAGGATTAATAGATTATGAGATAGTCCCTAAAAAGAAAGAGGAAGAGCCCGAACCAGAAGAAGAGTTCATCGGAGAAGAGATTGAAGTAGAGACTGAGAGAAAAAAAGAAGTAGAGAAAAAAGTTTCTGAGAAAAAAAGCAAAAAAAGCTAAATTTATTTTGATTATTATATTTAGTCTTTATCCCCTTTTTTATTTTTTAAAAGCTGAATATAATCTAATTTTATAAATTCTTTTTTGGAGAAACCTAAAGATTGGGCAAATTTAACTATATCACTTCTTTCTCCTTCCAGCTCTAAAAAATTTCCGGCTTGGGTTTCATCCAGACAAATCTTCAAATTTTTCTTTTTATAAATTGTTCTTTGCTTCTTGTAGTTAAAAACGGGGATAAGGCCTATCGCTTTTAAAATTTTTTTAAGTTGCTTAGCATTTTTAGCTTCGGTTTCGTACTCTTCTCTAACTTTAAATTTTCTTGATTTTTGGAGAGGGCCCTTAAAAGCCAAAAATGTTTTTTTATTTACCTTTCGCAAGCGAAGAGCCTGGTTTTTTTTATATAAAATTTGGGAGCGGAAATCGTAAAGGGTGTTGTCTTCTAAATATTTTTGCCGAACCAGGTGAGCCCCCTGAGCTGTAATTTTTCGAGCAACAGAGTCAATATCTTCTATCTTTATTTTAACTTCTATTTCCAGCATTATCTTTTACTGTAAAGGCTTTATTTTTTAGGGTTGCTGAGGTCAACAGGCCCTACACTTGCTTTATGGTTTTTGTTTACGTCTTACAGTCTCTTATTTTCTTCTGGTTAGAATATAATCTGGAAATAATATTAATGTATCACGGTGGATAGACTGAGGAAACTTAGCCATGATTTCTTTGGAGCGAAGAGAAAATTCTTCTGCTTTCTGATATGTATAATCTAAAGAGCCGTTTTCTTTAAGAATAGCTATTATTTCTTGACGAGAGTCTTCCTTAAATCTTTTTTCCTTCAATAATTCTATTAAGCGCTTACGATTAGTTTGACCGTCGTTATTAAGGCTGTAAATCAAGGGCAAGGTAACTCTGCCTTCACTTATATCGGAGAGAACAGGTTTTCCTAAAGTTTTCTCATCGCCTGTATAATCAAGAAGGTCATCTATAATCTGGAAAGACATGCCTAAGTTCTTGCCAAACTCTGTCAGATATTTTTCTTCCTCTTCAGAGGCTCTGGCTAAAATGCCTCCAATTTGACAGGAGGCAGAAAAAAGAGATGCAGTTTTTTTATAGGCGATGTCTAAGTATTCTTTTTCAGCTAAGGCCAGATTGCCGCTTAAATAGTATTCATTAAGTTCACCTTCGATCATTTTGGCAGAAATTTCGCTTAAGATCTTTACGATTTGGCGATAATTGCTTTGAAGAGAAAGATTAATTGATTTAATGTAGAGATAATCTCCAAGGAGGACTGTAATATTAGGCCCCCATCGGGCATGAACTGATTCTCTGCCCCTTCTTATTCTTGAATTATCGATAATATCATCATGAATGAGGGAAGCCGTATGAATGGCTTCGATGATGGTCGACATGAGAATATGTTCTTGGCCCTGATAACCGAGGAGTTTAGAACAGAGCATTAAGAGAGCAGGTCTGATTCTCTTGCCTAGTTTCTGAAATAGATAATTGTTTATTTCAACAATTAGTTTGTTGGGTGAATACCCAAATAGTTTTAGTTGCTCTTCAACTTTGGTTAAATCTTTTTGGATATCCTTGTACAGCTCTTTTAAAGAAAGACTGGCTTTTAATTGGCTTCGAATATATTTTTTGGCTGATTGGCTTCTTGTTTGCTCGTGGTTCATGTTGAGTGTCTCCAACTCGGCCTTATCTTAACATCTCGAATTTTTTATTTCAAACAGAAAAAGGACTTAAAGTTTGCCGTCGTTCTTTCTCCTATTAATTCTATGCTTAAATCTTTAATTACAGCTAGAGTTTTTGCTATTTCTCTGACATAAAAGGGCTCGTTGCGTTTCAATTTTCCACGATAGGCAAGGGGAATGAGATAAGGCGCATCTGTTTCTATTAAAAGTCTTTCTAAAGGAATTTTTTTAGCCGTTTCTCGAAGCTTATAAGCTTTAGGGTAAGTTATAATACCTGAGAATGAGATAAGGAAATTTAGTTCCATCATTTTTTCAGCCAGATGCCAGTCTTCAGTAAAACAGTGGAGTATACCTCCATGGCTGAATTTTTCTTGTAGAAGACAGGTCACAAGTTCCTTGCTGGCCTCTCGACTATGAATAATCACTGGCAGGTGGAGCTGTTGAGCTAAGCGAAGTTGAGAGCGGAAGACTTTTTTTTGATCATGAGGCTCAGAAAAATTGTAATGAAAATCAAGACCTATCTCGCCAATAGCTTTAATTTTTCCCGCTCGAGCTAGATCTTCAATCTGGTTAATGCAGGCAGGGCTGAAGAAACGAGCTTGATGGGGGTGAACTCCAGCAGCCATTATAATATTTTTATATTTCTCTGTTAGCTTAAGAGCGGTTATGACATTCTGGCTTTCTGTAACTTCAGCCGGACATAGAATAGCTAGGATACCTGCCTGAAAAGCCCGCTCAATAACCTGATGGCGGTCTTCATCAAATTCCCTCATGCTTAAATGAGCATGAGAATCCACAAGAGGAACGGTTTCTTTCATCAACGGACCTTAAATGATTCAAGAAAAAAAATTATTGGATTATATATAAGAGCTTAAATTCCTTTTTTTGGAGTTGATATAGTTAAGCAGCCTGCTGAGAACAGCGGGCTCTACAGATTACCCCCTATCATTAAAAACATGTAGGTTGAAGTTATTTGTAAAATTCAAATTTTTTAGCCTAAACAACAATTGTGCTTGATTATTCTAATATTCTTTTTTTCAAAATTCGGATGGGCAGAGCTCCATAGCTGAGCAGCTTTTTTAGAAATTCTTTATGACTGAAAGCTTCGCCTTTAAGGTTCTTATAGGCTTTTTCCATGTCTAATATTTCTTGATATCCTACATAGACAAAGGCGGCCTCACCTGGATTTAGAATAATATAATTCCATTTTCTTTCAGCTTCCGCTTGGGTTTGGAAGCCTCCTCTGGTCATATAAGCTATAGCCTGTTCTTTGGTCATGCCTCCTTCATGGATATTGAACTCCAGCTGGAAATCAATGGCTGCTCTCAATTTCAGCTTGAGCTGATTGAGGCGCAGTCTGAGGTCATAGTTTCCAAATCCGTTTTTGGGCAGCATTTCTTCGATATACAGGGGCCAGCCTTTGATAAGAGGCTTGTTTGGATACATTTTTCTCAAGAAAGAAGGGTTAGTTCTGGTGAAATAAAGAGGAACAAATTGGCCGGGATAAACATTACCCACAGTCCAGAAATATAGGAAGAAGTTATTGTATTCTTGAAGAAAAGACTCTACTTTGTCTTGTTCCCACTCATCGGGAATGGGATTTATTTGCTCTGTGTAAGAGCCAGAAGTCTCATAGGCTCCAGGAGTGAGAAGGTGAATCCAGCTTTTCCCCTGCAGCTGAGGGGGCATAGGTTCAATTTGGAGATTTTCTTCAGGAAGCTCAACAAGATCTTTCTCTAGAAGAAAGCTCTTTATTTGATTTGCATGATTTTTTATCTGATTAATAAATTCTTCTTTGGTTGGGTGGTCTTCTTTTATCTTGTCAAAGACGTGGGTGATAGTAGCGTTAATGAGCTGATCTTCTGTTAAATTTGCAGGAGGATGTTCTAGGTCAATTTTTGGTTCCATTATTTTATAGAAAGGAATACATACCAAAAATATTTCCCGACGTATGTTTTTGTAATCAGCTTTAGCTCGGGCAATAAGCTCTTGAAGGGGAATATCATTTTCAAAAGTTAAGCGGACCAAGCGGCGGTGAGCTTCTCCTAACCTTACATTGCCTGTAGAGCGAGCTAATAACTCATTTTGGAGAAAGTTTTGGTAATCTTCCAAAGCAGGTGAAACCTTACTCAATCCTTCTTGAAGCTTAGTTTTGAAAGCCGCTGGAACTTGCTCAATCAGGGAAGGTAATTCAGTTTTGTAGAAATTCAGGATGGCCGGGAACTGTTTGATGGCAGTTTCTGTATAAATCTGGGGAGGGGTTTTCAAGTTTTCTTTAGCTTGTTTAATTAATTTGGGTAGGGCTTTCAATCTTTCTGAGGCATTCTTGGCTCTTATCTCTAAGGAGGCAAAATCTTTAGTCAATAAGCTTCGGATACAATTATCAAAAATTTCATTATAAAAGAGAGGGTCGTATTCCCAGGGAAGAAGACTTTCATGTTTAAAAAGTTCTCTGTCCAAAAGATCAACCATCATATGATGGTCAATTTTAATCTCTGGACTTAGCTTTTCGCGATCAATCTTGGTTACCAGTTCTTGATTAAACTTATCAAGGCCCTCATGCCGTTTTTCTATGCTTTTGCTACTTAGGTCTTCTAGCTTATTGTTATATTTATGATATCCGGCTATGGTTCCAGCTGTGGGGTAAAATTTCCACATTGCATCAAAATAGGAGTCCAAGAACTTTTGAAATTTAGCGTCTTCTTCATTCTGTTGAGAAATTACTAAATTAGTAGACAGGAAAACGATGAATAGAATCAATAATAAGAATATTGCTTTTTTCATTTGATCCTCCTCCACAAATACTTTTTAAATATTCTTAATTAAAAATCCATTTTAAGTTGAAATCCTACCATAAATTAGGCTGAGCTGGCAACATCTGCTTTCAATTTCCACTAAAATTACCATCTGACGAGGGCCGAGCCCCAGGTAAAACCGGAGCCAAAGGCAGTCAAAACAATAATGTCACCTGGCTTTATTCTCCCTTCCCTGACTGCTTCATCTAAAGCAATGGGAATAGAAGCGGCTGTGGTATTACCGTAACGATCAATATTCCTGATGACTTTCTCCACCGGAATTTTTAGATTTCTGGCCACCATCAAACTTATTCGATCATTTGCCTGATGGGGGATAAGATGATCGACTTCTTCTATAGTTAAGTTGTTGTGTTTTAAAGCTAACCTGACTACTTCTGGCATTTTTTCGATTGCAAATTTAAAAACATTCTTTCCATTCATCCGGGGATAGAATCTCTTACTTTCTAAAAAATCTGGGGGAAAGGTTGGTTTGTCTTTGGAACTGGGTTTTTCCATCCATAATTCATCCATAAACCGTCCATCAGAAAATAAATGAGTGGAGAGTATCCCTCGCCCCTCCTTGTCTTCACGCCCTTCGACAACAACTGCTCCACCACCATCGCCAAAAAGGACAGCCATATCTCTTCCCTCATCTGAATAATCTAAGTTGGAAGATTGAACTTCAGCCGCAACTAGCAAGATTTTTTTAAATGTCTTATTACGGATATACTGATCGGCTACAGAAAGAGCATAGATGAAACCAGAACACTGGTTTCTAACATCGAGAGCGCCGATATGGCTGTTAAGGCCTAAATTATTCTGGACAGCCACGCCAATTCCAGGAAAATAATGATCTGGAGAAAGGGTGGCTGCAATAATAAACTCAATTTCTGATTTATCTATACGGGCGGCTTCTATAGCTCTCAAAGCAGCCTCTGTTGCCAAGTCTGAACTGCCTACGCCTGGATCCGCGTAATGTCTTTCTCTAATTCCTGATCTTTGACGGATCCATTCATCTGAAGTGTTCAT